>NZ_JBFRNC010000012.1:0-61646 GCF_041470825.1 Vibrio sp. 10N.261.55.A10
TTTTCCGGATTGGTATAATATACGCCATTAGCAAAGCCGCGGATTCTCCTACTTACCAAAACAGCGCGTGTTGGGAGTCTAAACCTCCAACCTTTCCATATACTAAGCCTCAGCAGAAATACTGGGGCTTTTTTGTATCTGCTGCTTCTACGAAGTAATGTTGGGATAACTAGGCGCTCCTAGCTCACCTGCGTGCTCGAATCTCCGGAGTGCCTACTCATTCCAGCCTTGCCATATTTAAGACTCTAGTCTGCACGTCTCGGCAGAAATGCTAGCGCTTTTTATTCCTGTCATTTTTACAAGTATCACTTGAAGTACCATGTGTTCCTTTAGCTAACTCTATCGAACACTGATTTAGTGCAGTCTTGCTGTATTTAATGACTTAGTTCAAAGCTAAAGCTTTCTGTTCACCACTCATCTAGCTCCGTAGTCCTGTTAATAACTAACGCTATTCTAGCGAGACGTTGAGTCCCGTTATTTTTGTTTCCAGGTGAAAGGTGAAGCCTTTCGATTGAAGCTTATATAACTTGAGAGTGGGTTATTGGGTAGACTAACGAGTGAGCAGAAGAACGAGTTCTCAGTATGACTTAACCTTCTGAACGAGTTCTGGCCAAATTTAGTGCTCCCCCGAAATTAAGGCTTTCGATTACTCCAATAATAGTGGTATCAAATATCGATATGAGCTCTATGTTCCACGCATACCTTTCAGCGATAGCTTCAGTATGGGAATTGGTGAGTTTGACTTCCATTGGGTATAAAAAAGGCCACCTAAAGTAGGCGGCCTTGGTTGATCTATCTAGGTGTTAATCTAGCTCTTTCTCTGCTTGTTTTGCTTTCTCTATCATAGGAGTGATTGTTGAGCCTTGAACTAGAATAGAGAACACAACAACGGCGTATGTCATGACAAGGATTATCTCTTTTACATCTATTGCTTTGTCTTCAATTACCCAGATACCTGAAGGGATAGAAAGTGCCATGGCTAAAGCTAAGCCACCGCGTAAGCCACCCCAAGTTAGAATCTTAATCGACCACGGGTTGTAAGTTCTAAAGCGTTTAAATCCGATGTAAGACAAGAAAACACTTAAGTAACGTGCACTCAATACTAGAGGGACTGCGAACGCCATTAAGATCCAGTCTTCTTGGTGGAATTTGAACAACAGCATCGACATACCAATTAATAGGAATAATACGCCGTTTAAGAATTCATCTATCAATTCCCAGAAATGATCTAGGTGATCTTCACTCTCTTTCGAGAATCCGATAAAGCGAGTCCAGTTACCAATCATGATACCTGAGACAACCATGGCTAATGGTCCTGATACATGTAGAACTTCAGCAAACGCATAACCAGCAGTTGGGATGCCGATGGTTAATAGCAACTCCATAGAGTGGTCATCGGTGTTGCTGATGAGGTAATGGAATACAAGACCTAAAACAAAACCGTAGACGATGCCGCCAATCGCCTCTTGGACGAATAGCATGGTCACACTGCCGACAGTCGGCGCTTCTGTGCCGAATGCGATAGTAAATAGGGTTACGAAGATAACTAAGCCAAAACCATCGTTGAATAGAGATTCTCCCTCGATTTGAGTAGAGATTCTTCTGGGCGCATCGAGTTTCTTTACTATTGCTAGCACAGCGATGGGATCGGTTGGAGAGATTAGCGAGCCAAAGAGTAGGCAGTAAATCAGATCAAATTGAATACCGATGAACTGACAGAACCCGTACAGCACAAAGCCGATAAAGAATGTTGAAAACAGCGTAGCACCAAGTGCGAGTACTGTTATTTCCCACTTCTGGTCTTTTAGGTTCGGTAATTTAATTCCCAAACCGCCAGCAAAAAGCAGGAAGCCTAGTATTCCTTTGAGCAGGAAGTCTTCAAAGTTGATACTGGCAACGGTTTCTGAGGCGATGTCAGCCAGTTGGAACCAATTGTTTTGTCCTGCAATGATAATCAATAGAGACAGCATCATTGAGCCAGCAGTGATGGCGATGGTTGTCTGCATTTTACCAATTTTGGTATTCACGAAAGCAATGAGCATTGCCGCTGCGGATAAGAAGCATAAGGTGTAATAGACCGACATTGGGATTCCAACATGTAACAAAGTATGAATATGAATTTTCGTTGTCTCATGCTCAAATAGCAAACATTTTTTTGTCATGAGTCGGTAATCAATTTCCTTTTTTAGACGTCTAGACTCCTTTTTAATGTGTGATAGGATGGAGGGATAATTAAAGGAATGAGGTTGTACCGTGGGAAGTAATGTAAGGCAAAAGATTGACGCTCTATTGAAGCAACGAATTTTACTGATTGATGGTGGCATGGGCACCATGATTCAGGACTATAAATTGGAAGAGCAAGACTATCGTGGTGAACGCTTTGCTGATTGGCATAGTGACCTAAAAGGTAACAATGACCTTTTAGTGCTGACACAACCTCAGCTTATCAAAGATATCCATTCACAATATTTGGAAGCTGGGGCTGACATCCTCGAAACCAATACCTTTAACGCTACAACCATTGCTATGGCTGACTATGATATGGAAAGCCTTAGTGAAGAAATTAACTTTGCTGCCGCTAAGCTTGCCCGTGAAGCGGCTGATGAGTGGACGGCAAAGACCCCAGAAAAACCTCGCTTTGTAGCAGGTGTATTAGGTCCGACTAACCGTACTTGTTCTATCTCTCCAGATGTTAATGATCCGGGTTATCGTAATGTTAGCTTTGACGAGTTGGTCGAAGCATACTCCGAATCGACTCGTGCTCTTATTAAAGGCGGTTCAGACCTAATTCTTATTGAAACTATCTTCGATACACTAAACGCTAAAGCGTGTGCTTTTGCTGTGGAATCTGTTTTCGAAGAAGTGGGTATCACTTTACCTGTAATGATCTCAGGTACCATTACTGATGCATCAGGTCGGACACTTTCAGGCCAAACAACAGAAGCTTTCTACAACGCCCTTCGTCATGTTAAGCCTATCTCGTTTGGTTTGAACTGTGCATTAGGCCCTGACGAGCTGCGTGAGTATGTCGGTGAGATGTCTCGTATCTCTGAGAGCTTTGTTTCGGCTCACCCTAACGCAGGTTTACCGAATGCATTTGGAGAGTATGATCTTTCCCCTGAAGATATGGCTGAACATGTTAAAGAGTGGGCTGAAAGTGGCTTCTTGAATTTGATTGGTGGCTGTTGTGGTACTACGCCAGAGCATATTCGCCAAATGGCGGAAGCTGTTGAAGGTGTTACCCCTCGTCAATTACCCGACCTACCAGTATCGTGTCGTCTATCCGGTTTAGAACCTCTGACCATCGCGAAAGAATCTCTGTTTGTAAACGTTGGTGAACGTACAAACGTGACTGGCTCTGCCCGTTTCAAACGCTTGATCAAAGAAGAGCTTTACGATGAAGCCTTGAGTGTCGCTCGCGAGCAAGTTGAAAATGGCGCTCAAATCATCGATATCAACATGGATGAAGGGATGCTAGACGCTGAAGCGTGCATGGTTAAATTCCTCAATCTATGTGCTTCTGAGCCTGAGATTTCAAAAGTACCAGTAATGGTCGACTCTTCAAAATGGGAAGTTATCGAAGCTGGCCTTAAGTGTATTCAGGGTAAAGGTATCGTTAACTCTATCTCTCTGAAAGAAGGCAAAGAGAAATTTGTCGAGCAAGCTAAGTTGGTTCGTCGTTATGGTGCTGCTGTCATCGTGATGGCGTTTGATGAAGTCGGGCAGGCTGATACTCGAGAACGCAAAGTCGAAATCTGTACCAATGCCTACAACATTCTTGTTGATGAAATTGGCTTCCCACCTGAAGACATTATTTTTGACCCGAATATCTTCGCGGTTGCCACTGGCATTGATGAACATAACAACTATGCGGTCGATTTCATCGAAGCTGTGGGGGATATCAAGCGTGACCTCCCGCATGCGATGATCTCTGGCGGTGTGTCGAATGTTTCATTCTCATTCCGTGGTAATAACTACGTCCGTGAGGCTATTCACGCGGTATTCCTATATCACTGTTTTAAAAACGGTATGGATATGGGCATTGTAAACGCTGGTCAGTTGGAAATTTACGATAATGTTCCAGAAGATCTGCGTGATGCTGTTGAAGATGTCGTACTAAACCGTCGTGATGATTCGACTGAAAGATTGCTGGATATGGCGACCGAATACCTAGCGCGTGCTGTTGGTAAGGTTGAAGATAAATCTGCATTAGAGTGGCGAACTTGGCCTGTAGAGAAGCGTTTGGAGCACTCTTTGGTAAAAGGTATCACCGACTTTATTGTTGAAGATACCGAAGAAGCTCGTGTTAATGCCTCTCGTCCTATTGAAGTGATTGAAGGTCCTCTAATGGACGGAATGAACGTTGTTGGTGACCTGTTTGGTGAAGGTAAGATGTTCTTACCACAGGTTGTAAAGTCTGCGCGTGTGATGAAACAGGCGGTTGCCCATTTAGAACCATTCATTAATGCATCCAAAGAAGTGGGCGCAACTAACGGTAAGATTTTGTTAGCGACCGTTAAAGGTGACGTTCACGATATCGGTAAAAATATCGTTGGTGTGGTTTTACAGTGTAATAACTACGAAATTATCGACTTAGGTGTGATGGTTTCTTGCGAGAAGATTCTCAAGGTAGCGAAAGAAGAGAATGTCGACATTATTGGCCTGTCTGGGCTGATTACACCGTCTCTTGATGAAATGGTACATGTTGCTAAAGAAATGGAGAGACAGGGTTTCAAGCTGCCTCTTCTGATTGGCGGCGCAACCACATCTAAAGCTCACACAGCAGTTAAGATTGAGCAGAATTATTCAGAACCTGTTGTATACGTAAATAATGCCTCGCGTGCAGTGGGTGTTTGTACTTCACTACTTTCTGATGAATTGAAACCCGCTTTCGTTGAGAAGCTGGATATCGATTACGATCGCGTTCGAGATCAGCACAATCGTAAGAAGCCTCGTACCAAGCCTGTCACGCTTGAAAGAGCTCGTGCCAATAAAGTTGCTATCGATTGGGATGCGTATACGCCACCGGCACCCGCTAAGCCGGGAGTGCACATTTTCAATGATTTTGATGTGGCAACTTTGCGTCAGTACATCGATTGGACTCCATTCTTTATGACATGGTCATTGGTTGGTAAATACCCTGCAATCCTTGATCATGAGGAAGTGGGTGAAGAGGCAAAACGTTTATTCAAAGATGCTAATGATTTACTGGATCGCGTAGAGAAAGAGAAATTACTTGAAGCGCGTGGCATGTGTGCCATGTTCCCAGCGAACAGTGTTGGTGATGATATTGAGGTGTATACCGATGAATCTCGTACCGAAGTTCTAAAAGTTCTACATAATCTTCGTCAACAAACAGAGAAACCAAAAGGCTTTAACTACTGTTTGTCTGATTACATTGCGCCAAAAGAAAGCGGTAAAGCGGATTGGATTGGTGGCTTTGCGGTGACGGGTGGTATTGGTGAGCGAGAGCTGGCTGATGAATATAAAGCGAAAGGCGATGACTACAACGCGATTATGATTCAGGCGGTTGCTGACCGATTGGCTGAAGCGTTCGCGGAGTACCTGCATAAAGAAGTGAGAAAGGATATCTGGGGTTACTCGCCAGATGAGAATTTGTCTAACGACGATTTGATTCGAGAGAAATACCAAGGTATTCGTCCAGCTCCAGGTTACCCTGCTTGCCCTGAGCATACAGAGAAAGGCACTTTGTGGGAGTTGATGGATGTTGAAAAGGCAATCGACATGTCATTAACGACAAGCTACGCGATGTGGCCTGGTGCTTCGGTATCTGGTATGTACTTCTCACATCCTGATGCCCGATACTTTGCTATTGCACAGATTCAACAGGATCAAGTGGATAGCTATGCTGACCGCAAAGGTTGGGATATGTTAGAAGCCGAGAAGTGGTTAGGTCCTAACATTAACTAGTTTGAATCTATGATGAGCTTTGATTCGTAAAGTAAAAAGAGAAAGGGTTGCTGAATAGCAACCCTTTTTGTATTTGTGATTTATCTGTCGATGATAAACGGACTTTCTATTCAAATAATTCTTGGTGCAGTTTTTGAATCGCCAACTTAGAAACAGATTCATTTAGTAAGAAGCACAGGTTGTGTGGGCTTGCACCGTAACAAATCATGCGTAGGTTGAAGTCTTCAAGAGTGCCGAAGACCTGCTTTGCATAGCCTTTGCTTTCACTCATGTTGTTACCAATAAGAGCAACAAGGCATAGGTCGTGTTCAATATCTACAGAACACAGCTCCTCAAGCTCAATGCGAGCGGCTTCAGGTAACTCAGGGGCACCACCAGAGGTATCCGTTTGATCGAGTGTTAGTGAAACACTGATCTCTGAAGTGGTGATAAGATCGACCGAGATCTTATGTTTAGCAAGGATCTCGAATACCTTTGCCAAGAAGCCATATGCATGGAACATGTTAGCACTGCGTAGCGTAACCATAGTTTGGTTGCAGCGTAGGGCAAGCGCTCTAAATAGAGGAGAGCTCTCAACTTCTTGACGAATCCAAGTACCGCCTAACTCTGGCGCTTTAGAAGAGCCGACAAATACCGGTATTTGGTGGCGTAGTGCAGGTACTAGAGTCGATGGGTGCAAGATCTTCGCACCAAAGTTTGCCATTTCCGATGCTTCACTAAAGCTGATCTCTGGGATAGGAGAAGCTTTAGGTGCAATACGAGGGTCAGTGGTGTAGATACCCGGAACATCCGTCCAGATTTCTAGACCAATCGCCTGTACAGATTCGGCAATCAGTGCTGCTGAGTAATCACTGCCACCGCGGCCTAAAGTCGTGGTGTTACCTTCGCTATCAGCGCCGATAAAACCTTGGGTAACGACAACTTGTTGTTGGCAAAGTGGAATCAGTTTCTCTTGCGCTAGAGCGGCAATATCTTCTAGTTGAGGTTCGGCTTTACCAAAATCATCATTAGTACGCATCACATCTCTGATATCAAAGCGAACAGCAGGAGTGCCTCGTTCAGAGATGATCTGAGCCAAGATGTGTGTCGAAATCAACTCGCCACATGCGACAAGGTGATCCGTCAGTTTAGTACTTGTTTGGAATGATGCGGCCTCTGCAGCGCTCGCAATGTCATCAAGAATGCTGTGGACTTCTTTTTCGATGCTGATTGGATCTGCGAGTTGGTCAAGAATTGCGTTGTGAATGTCCGCTAATTGCGCCATTAGTTCCTGACGACGAGCTTTGTCTTGAACACCATGTGCTAGTTCAACCAGCAAGTTAGTGACACCAGAGCATGCACTACTCACGACCAGTTTCGTGTTTGAGTTGTTTTCAATAATGGCAGCACAACGGCTCATTGCTTCAAAGTTGGCAACACTTGTTCCACCAAACTTAGCGACATTAAAAGAACCAGCTACATTAGATGCACTCACGATATATCTCCCACGACTTCCTAAAATAAAATTACGGTTGGGTAATCCAACGTCCGATGTTTTTCGAAGAGAGTTTTAGAGCAAAAAGAGAGGAATTATTAGAATAGTAACCTCAGAAGCTCTTCACCATATAGAAATGGCGACAGTTGACGGGATTCAGCCCGCTCAACCGATAATAAAGGTCCTGCATCCTTTTATTATCTCGGCACTGCTCCCCATAAATGTTTTGTATTGGAAATGCGGTTCCACAAAACATCTGCCTGGGCAGTGCTCCTCTTCTGCTAGATAGCCGTTTCATTGAACGTTTTTGTGGTAACAATGTCAATCCGTAACTTGAGATAATTGAAAAATAATTTTAACAATTATGTGACAGTGGTTTGACCTCAATACTTATGGCTAATTGCTGAGGTAATCAATTTGCTTTAGGGTGGATTGTTCACAACATTAACGTAAGGGATGTACATGTCTAATTTACCACTCACTACTGCTATCGATAGCTTTTATCCACCACACCGAACGTTAATGGGACCTGGTCCTTCAGATATCTCACCTCAAGTGTTACAGGCTTTGAGCCGTCCAACCATAGGTCACTTAGATCCGCTGTTTATTGCGATGATGGACGAGCTTAAACAGCTTCTTAAATACGCTTTTCAGACTGAAAACGAATTTACGATTGCCGTTTCTGCACCGGGCAGTGCGGGTATGGAGACCTGTTTTGTTAACTTGATTGAGCCTGGTGAAAAGGTGATTGTTTGTCGTAACGGTGTCTTCGGTGAGCGTATGCGAGAAAACGTGGTGCGTTGTGGTGGCGAAGCCATCCTTGTTGATGACGAATGGGGCAAGCCCGTTTCAGTTGAAAAGGTAGAACAAGCATTGGCAGAAAACCCCGATGCCGTTGCTGTTGCATTTGTGCATGCAGAGACATCAACCGGAGCGTTATCTGATGCTCAAGCTATCTCTGCTGTCGCTCGTCAGTTTGATGCGTTAACGATTGTTGATGCAGTGACATCATTAGGTGGTGTGCCATTGCTGGTTGATGAGTGGCAGCTTGATGCGGTTTATTCTGGCAGCCAAAAGTGTCTGTCTTGTGTGCCAGGGCTATCTCCAGTGACTTTCTCTCAGCGTGCGGTTGATAAAATGAAAGCCCGTAAAGCACCAGTGCAAAGCTGGTTTTTGGATCAAAGTTTAGTATTAGGTTACTGGAGTGGAGAAGGTAAGCGTAGCTACCACCATACCGCACCCGTGAACAGCCTTTATGCTCTGCATGAGTCGCTGGTTTTGTTGAAAAATGAAGGCTTAGATAATGCGTGGTCTCGTCATCATGCGATGCACCAAGAGCTTAAAGAAGGCGTAGAAGCTCTAGGGTTAAAGTTTGTGGTTGATGAAGAGAGCCGCCTGCCGCAGCTTAATGCACTTTATTTCCCAGAAGGAATTGATGAGGCTAAGATCAGAACGCAGCTTTTAGAAGAATATAATCTTGAAATCGGTGCTGGGCTTGGCTCTTTGGCTGGTAAGGCATGGCGTATCGGCCTCATGGGTTACGGTGCTCGTAAAGAGAATGTCGCGTTGTGCCTAAAAGCGCTAAAAGATGTTTTGAAGTAGCTGCATGAACTGAAATTAAAAAGAAAAGCGCACGAGAGATCGTGCGCTTTTTTGTATCTACCCCAAGCTCCTACTGCCTACTAAGTGAAGCTTGCGTTGCGAATTCTTAACATTATTCTGCAGACGAAACGTTATCTTCTGCTTGTGACACTTTCTTATACTGAACCTTTGAAAAGTCTCTGTTAGGGAATAAAAAGTTCGCTTCGCTACGAATTTGCTCTGCTTTACTTTCTTCTCCTAGGCCTTGATACGCCAGAATCAGATTGCTGTAGAAAGCCGGTCTTGGTTTGCTCTTAATGATCTCCAGTGACCAATCGATGTAAGGCTGTATAAGGCTCGGGTCGGCTTTGTAGAGGCCGATATTAAGGTAAGTGCTGTATATATCCCAATCGTAGCGATCTTTCCACACCACTGGGTTCGTTACCTGCTTAAGAATGTCCGGATTTTTCGGCTTAGACAGTTCAAACTTAGTCAGTACATAGTTGGTGTGCAGGGCGCTCAACATATAAAAACTGACCAAAATAGGGAGCACTAAGCTCAACACTCTAAATAGGGTCTTGCTAATGATACTGAACGACTGTTGATAATGTCGGGAAGAGCGCTGATCTACCCAGTAAATCAATATAATGAATGTTATCCAGTGAATCGCCGAGTGGTAAAAAGGATACTCAAGTTGAGAGTGCAAAAGGATTGGGATAAATAACGCGAGCAGGGCTAGACGTGTTCCCTTTGCTGAACTTGTTATGCGTGACATCACCAATATTGCAGCAATCAAGATTCCGATGATTGGTACAATCCCCCCTTCAACTCCCCAAAACAGGAACTCATTGTGCGGGTGATCCATTGAAGGAAGACCTGGATGATAGTTCGAGTTGAGTTGATGTTGGCGAGCTGTATATAGCGTGTATTCAGACTCAAATTTCCCGTAACCATAACCTGTAAATGGCTTTTCGATCATCATATCTAAAGCTTGCGGGAACGTATAAGCGCGCGGGCTTTCTAGGTTCGCTTTCTTGCTAGCGAGGCTATCAGTCGCACTTAGGCTGATCACCGAAAAAGCGACGACGACACCGACGAGCACTGATGCGCACCATCCGTAGAAGCGTTTCTTGGTCGAGAACTTGTATAGATAGGGCAGAATGCAGATAAACCCAATGACAGCTGCCAACCATCCGGTACGTGATGCGATGATGATCAGCAAGGGCACGGTTAAGGTTGGAGTTAAATACAGTAGGAATGATTCGCTGATCTTATGGTTATATTTAGCCGGCTGCCTTGCTAAAAGGTAAGCGGACAGCACAAAACCAGTAGCAAGAAAGCTTGCCATTACATTCGGTTGTTGAAATATCCCATATGGTCGGTTTGCAGCAGTGTTGTAGCCAAATAGGTTGCCAGGTTCTAATAAGAAATATTGCACATAGCCAAATAGTGCTTGTGTAACAACAGCAAGTACAATGAACCACAACATACGTTGCTTGTGTTTATTGCTGAACTTAAATTGCTGCAGCACCACAAATAAGGCAAAGCCCGCCCACAATCCAAGCAAGCGTCCTGACGCTCCTTGAGGTGCAGCATTGCTGTATAAAATGGGTAGCGTGAGTATGATGCAGCTAATCAACAAGCCAATTGTTAATTTGGAATACTTGAGTACTCGATTGGTCGCGAGTTGGTAAAAGCCAATCGCTAGCGTGAAGCTTAGCGCTAGCCAAGTGGTAGGGTTAAAGGATAGAGCAAGGCCCGAACCACCAGGATTCGGCATGAAAAAATGCATAGCTAACAAGAATACAACAGCTAAAGAAGCCAGAAATGCTTTGTTGAGTGGTAGCTGAGTGACCTGATTTTCTAGCTGAGTACCGCTAGTGTGTATTGTTGCCATAAATCCCTAACCTTATAAAAACAGAGCTTGTTCCTTCTGAAACAAGCTCTGTTACTTTAACATTTTTCTGTCTGCCCGCAGGGCGCTATTTTACGCCTACTTCAAATTTAACATAGGCTTAAGGAAGCGAGCAGTGTGTGAACCTTCGACTAACGCCACATCTTCAGGTGTACCCTCTGCAACAATCTCACCACCACCTTGCCCACCTTCTGGGCCAAGATCTAGGATCCAGTCTGCTGTTTTAACGACATCTAGGTTGTGCTCAATCACGACAACTGTATTACCGTGATCACGCAGTCTATGTAATACCGTCAGTAGCTGCTGGATATCGTGGAAATGAAGGCCTGTTGTTGGCTCATCGAGAATGTATAAGGTTTTTCCCGTGTCTCGTTTAGACAGTTCACGCGCTAATTTAACACGCTGAGCTTCACCACCAGATAAGGTTGTAGCTGCTTGCCCTAAGCGAATGTAAGAGAGGCCAACGTCCATTAAAGTTTGCAGTTTACGAGCGATAACAGGTACCGGGTTGAAGTATTCACGAGCATCTTCCACAGTCATCTCTAGAACTTCGTCAATGGTTTTACCTTTGTAGCGGACCTCTAGAGTCTCACGGTTATAGCGCTTACCTTTACACACATCACAAGGCACATACACATCGGGTAAGAAGTGCATCTCTACCTTGATTACGCCGTCTCCCTGACAAGCCTCACAACGACCACCACGAACGTTAAAGCTGAATCGACCTGGCTTGTAACCACGAGAACGTGATTCCTGAGTGCCCGCGAATAGTTCACGAATAGGGGTGAAAATCCCTGTGTAGGTCGCAGGGTTTGATCTTGGTGTACGACCGATAGGGCTTTGATCTATGTCGATTACCTTATCAAAATGTTCTAACCCTTTAATCTTTTTGTGCTTTGCTGGAACTGCAGTCGTGGCACCGTTTAATTGAGTGTGGGCGACTTTAAAGAAGGTATCGTTGATAAGCGTTGATTTACCCGAACCTGATACGCCCGTAATACAACTGAACAAGCCAACAGGAATTGTCGCGGTCACATTCTTTAGGTTGTTCCCCGTTGCGCCAACGATCTCGACGACCTTTTTCTTGTCGATAGGCGTTCTCTTTTCAGGCACTGCAATTTCTTTAGCACCGCTCAGGTATTGGCCTGTCAAAGAGTTCGGGTTTTCGATGATGTCTTGCATGGTACCTTCTGCCACCACGTGACCACCGTGCACCCCTGCTCCTGGACCGATATCGATAACATGGTCAGCACAACGAATTGCATCTTCGTCATGTTCCACAACAAGTACCGTATTACCTAAGTCTCTCAGGTGAATTAAGGTTTGCAATAGACGTTCATTATCGCGCTGGTGGAGACCAATTGATGGCTCATCAAGTACATA
Organism: Vibrio sp. 10N.261.55.A10; assembly: GCF_041470825.1. NCBI lineage: Bacteria > Pseudomonadati > Pseudomonadota > Gammaproteobacteria > Vibrionales > Vibrionaceae > Vibrio > Vibrio sp. 10N.261.55.A10. The sequence continues at coordinate 12,285 of NZ_JBFRNC010000012.1, forward strand.
CATAACGCCAACTAAACCGGCACCGATTTGGCTCGCCAAACGAATACGTTGCGCCTCACCACCAGACAGCGTTTCAGCACTGCGTGATAGGTTAAGGTAGTTCAAACCAACGTTGACTAAGAAATGCAGACGATCATTGATCTCTTTCATCACTTTATCTGCGATCTGCCCACGTTGACCGTCTAGCTTCAATTCTTGGAAAAATTGTAGTGCGTCAGCAATGCTAAGTTCAACGATTTCCGGAAGTGTTGTATCACCAATGAAAACATTACGAGCTTCTAATCTCAGGCGAGTGCCATCACAGCTAGAGCACGATTTGGTTGAGATGTATTTAGCAAGATCTTCACGCACTGCGCTCGATTCAGTATCACGGTAACGGCGCTCCAAGGTATTTAAAATGCCCTCAAATGGATGACGCTTAACCCGAATATCACCTCGGTCATTGATGTACTTGAATTCCACTTCAGTACGACCTGATCCTTTTAGAATGATCTCTTGAGTCTTTTTCGGTAGAGAATTAAATGGCGCATACAGATCAAAACCATAATGTTCTGACAGCGACGTTAGCATCTGGAAATAGTAGTAGTTCTTTTGATCCCAACCTTTTATCGCACCTTCAGCAATGCTTAGGTTCTCATCTAAAATCACTCGGCTTGGATCAAAATACTGTTGAACACCAAGACCATCACACGTACCACATGCTCCTGCCGGGTTATTAAATGAGAACAGGCGAGGCTCAAGCTCTTGCATGCTGTAACCACATTTAGGACAAGCGAAGTTAGCAGAGAATACGATCTCTTCTTGATCCGTTTCGTCCATCCAGCCGACGACAGCGATACCGCCAGAGAGCTCTAATGTGGTCTCGAATGACTCGGCTAAACGCTGTTGAAGATCAGGACGAACCTTGAATCTGTCTACCACAACTTCAATGGTGTGCTTCTTATGAAGTTCAAGTGCTGGTGGATCGGATAGATCACAGGTTTCACCATCAATTCGGGCTCGGATAAAGCCTTGCGCAGCTAAGTTTTCCAGTGTTTTAACATGCTCACCTTTGCGCTCTTTGACAATCGGTGCCATCAACATCATCTTTGAGCCTTCAGGCAGTTCTAAGACCTTATCGACCATTTGACTGATGGTTTGTGCTGCTAGAGGGATGTTGTGGTCTGGACAGCGAGGTTCGCCTACTCGCGCATACAATAATCTGAGGTAATCATAGACTTCGGTAATGGTACCGACGGTTGAGCGAGGGTTATGTGAAGTCGATTTTTGTTCTATTGAGATAGCTGGAGATAGACCTTCAATATGGTCGACATCAGGCTTTTCCATAAGAGATAGAAATTGACGAGCGTAAGCAGACAGAGATTCAACATAACGACGCTGACCTTCTGCGTAGAGTGTGTCAAACGCAAGTGACGACTTTCCTGAACCCGATAATCCGGTGATGACAGTCAGTTTGTCACGTGGAATGGTTAGGTTGACGTCTTTGAGGTTATGCGTACGAGCGCCTCTAATTTCTATTTTATCCATCTCAATAGACCATGTAATTTTAAGTGGCTAAAGTATTACATAGAGTGAGATTTGTGCAAAGTTTTACTGGATAAAAAAACAGTAAACAAAAAGGGCGACTCAAAGAGTCGCCCTTTCTAAAATCAGTAACGTTAGTGATTAACCAGTCGTTATGCTTCTTTCTTGGTCGAGTGTTTACCTAGCTCGATTTGCTGCTGGTCTTTCTTGTATAGGTTTTCGAAGCAGTAGTTTGTTGCTTCGATATAGCCTTCAACACTACCACAGTCAAAACGTTGGCCTTTAAATTTGTAAGCCAATACACAGCCTGATTTTGCCTGTTTTAGCAATGCATCAGTGATCTGGATTTCGCCGCCTTTACCTGGTTCTGTCTGCTCGATTAATTCAAAGATATCTGGAGTCAGAATATAACGACCAATGATCGCTAGGTTGCTTGGTGCTGTACCTTGCTCTGGCTTCTCTACCATGTCATCAACTCGGAAAAGGTCATCTTTGATCATTTCGCCAGAGATAACACCGTACTTGTGAGTCTCTTCTTCTGGAACTTCTTGTACAGCAACAATAGAACAGCGGAACTGTTTGTATAGCGCAACCATCTGAGCTAGCACGCCTTGTTGCTCGTTCACACAAAGGTCATCAGCAAGTACTACTGCGAACGGTTCATCGCCTACAAGTTCGCGACCCGTTAAAATAGCATGGCCAAGGCCTTTCATCTCACGTTGACGAATGTAGGTGAAGTTTGCCGCTTCAATCGTTTCACGGATATTAACCAATAGGTCTTCTTTATTGGTGCCGCTAATCTGGTGCTCAAGCTCGTAGTTTTTATCAAAGTGATCCATGATCGAGTGCTTACCACGTCCAGTAACGATGCACATTCCATCCATACCAGCTTCGATAGCTTCCTCTACACCGTATTCAATCAGAGGCTTGTTTACTACAGGCATCATTTCTTTAGGCATTGACTTGGTTGCAGGTAAAAAACGTGTACCGTAGCCAGCTGCCGGGAAAAGGCACTTTTTGATCATGATAAGACCCTTTATCTATAATAATTATTGATTCAACCTGAGTGGTTGATATTTCTGAGGGCAACTCTAGCATAAGTTATGTCGAAAATTCAGCAACAATAGCCATGGTTTACTAGAGCTTCCCTCAAAATTATCGTCAGACTAAGAGGTGGGTCGATTATGCAAGCAGGTTCTGGTTTGCCCATGCTATCGCTTGAACTCTATTTTTTACCGCAAGCTTACGGAATATTTGATAGAGGTGAGATTTAACCGTGAACTCACTAATAAACAAGTCATCGGCGATTTGTGTGTTTGAAGACCCGGATTGAAGACAGCGAATCACCTGGATCTCACGAATGGTTAAATCAACATTGGTTGGTGTGGTGTTGGTATTGACCATATTGCGATAATAAAACAACAGTTGATTGGTTACCTTCCTTGGCAGCCAGTTATCGCCATCAATGACTTCTTGAAGACCACGAGCAATCTTGTCCTTTTGTTCAGTGTTGTAAAAGAGTCCTTTTAGTACCCCATAGGTAAGAAGCTCTGAGGTTGGAAGTTGCTGGGGGACATTGAATAAAATGATTTCGTGATTTTTCCACATAACAGTCAGGTTAGGACAAATAATCAGTAGTTGTGGTACCTCTCTGTAATCGACGAGCAAGATCCGGTTACTCCGCTTTCTATCAACTAGCATTAATTCGTCGGGTGTCATTTTGTAGAGAACAATAGATAAATGCTTTTCTATCTCTTTTACATGTAGATAGGTATCGTTTGGGTCGATGCACAGAAAGTGTAAAGTGCGAGCGTATCTTGATTTTCTCATTGAAACGTCCTGTTTGAGTGGGATTAGATTCCACGTTGTCATGCAGGCTTTAGCTTCTCTAGCGCCTTGATAGTGACTTGCGTTGAATATCAATTATCAAAGTAAATGAGTGGTTTGTAAGTGGAGAAAAAAGCAACATCGCTCTGAATATCATGATTTGTTACGTTTTTATTCTTTGTAGTGAGGAGAGAATAGGAATGCGATTTATCACTGCAGAAAAGCATGCTATTCTTGTGCGCTAAAATTTTCTGAGACTATGAATTTAGACGGAGCAAATCATGGCTAGCCGTGGAGTTAACAAAGTTATATTAGTGGGTAACCTAGGTAATGACCCTGAAATTCGTTACATGCCAAATGGCGGCGCAGTAGCGAACATTACCATTGCAACGTCAGAGTCATGGCGTGATAAAGCAACTGGCGAGCAGCGTGAAAAAACAGAATGGCACCGTGTTGCTCTGTTTGGCAAGCTTGCGGAAGTTGCTGGTGAGTACCTACGTAAAGGTTCTCAAGTTTACATTGAAGGTCAACTTCAAACTCGTAAATGGCAAGATCAAAGCGGTCAAGATCGCTACACAACTGAAGTGGTTGTTCAAGGCTTCAATGGTGTAATGCAAATGCTTGGCGGCCGTGCTCAAGGTGGTGCTCCTGCTCAAGGTGGCATGGGTAACAACCAACAGCAAGGTGGTTGGGGTCAGCCACAGCAGCCACAACAACAGCAACAACAATACAGTGCTCCCGCTCAACAGCAGCCAAAAGCACCTCAACAAGCTCCTCAGCAGGCTCAACCTCAATATAATGAGCCGCCAATGGATTTTGATGATGACATCCCATTTTAGATCCCTGTTTTTAATATATTATAAAGACAGTATTAAATTGGAAAAAGCCGCGTTCATCGCGGCTTTTTGTTACCTACAATTCTTAACGCTTTATTTACAACGTCAATTTATAGTATAAGTAGCAATACGGTATAATGTGAGTTGAAAAGGATTTCGTTATTCATGAGATATACCCCGACACTAAAATTGAGCACTCGATTGGTCGCATTTGTCACCGTGATAGTGATCAGCGCGATGTTCATTCTTTTTATTGGTGGCACACTTTCCTTTAAGCGTATTGGACAGGAATATTTAGACCATTATTTGGTTGGCATTGTCGACGTTGTAGATAAAGAGATGGAAGACCCTGACGCCGCGTATTCAATGCAGCGTTGGATGCCTAAGATGTTGCAGGCGAGCAATATTGTTGAGATGAAACTCTCGAACAAGACCGGCATCGTTTATCGTTTCAAAGATACCTCCCCACAAATTGATCCCAATCGTCTTTATGAGAAAAGCTTCATTTTAGAGCGTAATGAAGGCTACCGAATCGAATTTAAAGCACTTCCTCCTTATATTGGCTACAACTACTCAATGGAAGCGATGTGGTCAATTACTTTGGCTGTCGCATTGGTTCTGTTCTGTCTTGCTCGCGGTGTTCGTTGGTTGAAAGAACAACTCATGGGTTCTGAAATCTTGGAAGAGCGAGGAAGAATGATCTTGGCCGGTCAGGTTGAAGCTCATGCAAAGGGAGATGAGCGAGAGTGGCCTTATACCGCAAGCGAAGCCTTAGATGTATTGATTGAAGAGCTACAAGATGCTCGTCAAGAACGAAGTCGCTTTGATACCTTTATTCGTACCCATACTTTCCTAGATAAACTCACGGGAACGGCAAACCGAGTTTTATTCGATAATAAGCTGGAATCGGCACTGCATGAAAGTGGTGCTCGAGGCGGTGTGTTACTGATACGTATCGACGAATGGGAGCAAGTTAGTGATGCTAACGATAAGCAAACCACAGACGGCTTTATTATTGAAGTCGGTGAAGTACTGTCGAATATCGTTCAACGCTATCCCGATGTCATTTTTTCTCGCTATTACGAAGCGGACTTTGCTGTATTTATCCCTCATCAGGGCGCAAAAGATATTGCGACCTTGGCTGCTCAGTGTTTAAGGCAGTTAGATAAGCTAACTCCGCCAGAGCCTTTAGAGTCGGATAACTGGTGTCATATTGGTGTGACCATGTATACCGAAGGTGAGCGTCATAGCCAGATCATGGATGAAACGGAAACGGCACTAAAGAGTGCTCAGTTAGAGCGTATTAATAACTGGAGCCGTTACCCGAAAGAGAATAAGAATGAGCTTGATAGAGGCAGTGTTCGTTGGAGAACATTACTTGATAAAGCGCTGCTTCCTGAAAATTTAGTAATCTTTGCTCAGCGGTGTTATCTTATGCCGGAACCTGGTCAAGTTAATGAATTGCATAGAGAAATATTTACTAGAATTCAGGATCCTGACAAAGGTTTATTGAAATCGTCTCGATTTATGCCTGCGGTAGAGCAAGTGGGTTATCAAGCTCAAATGGATCAATCTGTTTTGAAGGTTTTGTTGCGTTCGCTTAAAGAATCAACTCAATCTATCAATTATTCAGTGAATCTGAATGTTACCCCGTTTGCTAATAAACAGCACTTTAAGTGGTTTAGGAGTGAGTTGTTACAGCTCTCTGCTCAACACCGCTCTCAGCTTGCGTTTGAATTTCCGGAAGGACACTTGATTGCTCATCTTGATTATATGAGACCGGTGGCAAAGATGTTGCGAGGTTTAGGGTGTAAAGTTGTGGTTGGCCAAGCTGGGCGAACCATTGTTAGCACTCACTATATAAAGGATTTGAAGGTTAGTTATATTAAGCTTCATCGAAGCCTAATAAAGAAAATCGATCAAAGGCATGAGAACCAACTGTTTGTTCGAAGCTTAATTGGGGCGTGTGGTGATTCTCCAACTCAAGTTATTGCCGTTGGAGTCGAGACAAAACAAGAAAAGAATACCTTGATAGAGTTAGGCATTAACGGCTATCAAGGGAGATATTTCGACGAAGAACAACAAATTATCCCTTTGCCTAATCAAGCAGAAAAAGCCGCGAAAGCGGAATCTGTTGTCAAAGTTGGACGAAGAAATCGATGGCGTAAGAGTAGTAGTTAAGAATGAATTTTAAAGCGATTTTAGACAAAATAAAGCCAACGAATAATAAAGGTAGCTCGCAAGTTGTCTTGCTGGGCAATGACGCCATTTATATTTCATCGACAGAACAAGATCCTCAAGTAGCCAGCATTCCCGTGGTTAATGGGGACTGGGAGAGTGCGCTAAAAAAATCGCTTAGCAGTGAGGCGTTTACCAGTAATAGCGTCCAACTGATTGTCTGTGCTAACTACTACCAAACCTACCAAATTGATAAACCGGACATTCCAGAGAGTGAATGGTCGGTAGCACTGCCTTTTTTACTCAAAGATCTTGTTTCAGAAAGAGTCACGGAAATTACTGCGAGTGCGGTCGCGTTACCAACGTCGAACAAGCTGCAAGTATATGTCCTGCCTAAAAAGCTGTTGGACAAGCTTTTGAATATCACTAATTCGGCTCAGGTTGAATTAATAGGTGTTGCTCCTGAAGATGAAATCTGGGGTTACAGTGCAGGCGAACTGTCTAATTTCATTCTTTTACAACGTAGCGTCAATTCACACTTTAAATTGGGTGCGTTTGTCGAAAATACCGTTTGTTTTCAAAGAACCATCCGCAGTGTTGTGCCACCTTTAACGGGTGTTGCGTCAAGTGCTCTGCAGTTAGATGGCCTCGCTTTAGAGCTTCAACGCTCGATTGATTACCTTTCTTCTCAAATTAAAGGCACCCAGCTTCACCAGCTTAAAATCTGTTGTGACGAAGAAGATGAAGCAGAGTTACAAAGTGCCTTAAACAGTACATTGAGCTCGACAGTTTCACTGTTGGTTGAAGGTGAGCGTGATAATTCAGAGAGTTTGTTGCTTAAACTTGCAGCTGAAAAAGAGACGTTTAAGGTCAATCTTTACCCTGAACACCTTAAGCCTAAAAAAGAATATTTTACGCTGACCAATGTTGTTGCGAGCTGGGGAGTAATTTGTGTTTTGATGCTTGGTGGTTACTTCGCAATGCAGTATCAAGTTTCTAATCTAGATAAAGAGCTAACAGCCCTGCAACAAGACTCGAATCAACTTAACAAGCAAGTTAACCAATTGAATAGTAAGTTAACTCAGCATAAACCGTCTCCAGAGAAAGTCGCGGCGGTTGCGCGTCTCAAACGTGAGACTGAGGCTAAAAAAGAGGCTTTGAAGGCTGTTGGACAATACGACGAATCCCAACAAGTCGGGTATTCTGGCGTCATGAATTCCTTAGCTAAATTAGGCCGAAATGACATTTCTCTTTCGCACATCTACATGACCCACGATACTTTAGATCTTAGTGGCTTGGCTCGTAACGCAAATGTCGTTCCGAACTGGATTGGTCAGTTTAAAAGTGAGCTTAATTTAGTCGGACGCACTTTTGAAAAACTAAAAATTGGCCGTAATGATCAGGATGTGGTGACGTTTGAGCTAAGTACTCGTCGGGAGAGTAAATAATGCAGCAGTGGAACCAGCTGAGCGATAAGTTTCTTGCATTAAGTCAAAGAGAGAAATGGCTACTTTTTGTGTGTGGTTTTGTTGGCCTATCGATGTTGTTGTTCACCTTATTGGTTGAGCCTGCGTATCTCGATCTACAAGCTAAAAATGCCAAGGCGAGCAGCCTGACTCAATCGAATCAAAGGCAGCAAGGTGAGTTACTTGTTCTGCAAGCTCAGTTAAACAAAGACCCAGACAAAGAAATTAATCGAGAGTACAAAAAGCTGCTGGTGGAGAGCCAAGATCTCTCTCTTCAGCTTTCTCAGATTGTTGATGGATTAATCACACCTTCTCAAATGTCGCAGTTACTGGAGAGCGTTCTTAACGCCGGTAATGGACTAAAGCTTGAATCGCTAGAGTCATTAAAACCAGAAGCGATTTCGAACAATAAAGAGACCAGCGAATATTCAGGCTACTTTCTTCACCCTGTAAGAATGGAGCTAACCGGCAGTTACTTTGATATCTCAGCTTACCTTCAAGCACTTGAGTCTCTACCTGTGAGTTACTACTGGCGCACATTTGAATACTCAGTAGAAGAATATCCTAAAGCTCGACTGGTGTTCGAGGTTTACACATTAGGTACTAGACAGGAGTTTATCGGTGGTTAGAACTCTTTTGTTGTCCTTGCTATTTAGTAGCTCTTTTGTGTGGGCTGAGCAAGATCCCACGGCGCCATTAGGCTGGCTTTCACCTCAACAGAAAACGGCGCCTGCTAAGAAAGCACCAACTCGTTATCGCTTGCCTTCTTTAGAAAGCATCGTGTGTAAGGGAGATACGCCTTGCTATGCGATTATGAATGGTCAGATTCTCGGACAAGGGGAAACGATCAGAGGGTACCGAGTTAAGAACATAGATCCAGAATACGTCACTCTGCAGAGAAGCTCTAAGCAGTGGAAATTAGAGATGTTCTCTTTAGATGTTAAGAATAATTAAGGTTAGAGTGAAGACATGCGTAAACTTGTAGTAGCAATCCTAGTGTCATCTTTAGTCGGCTGTTCGATGGGGCATAGAGATCCTGTTGAGATTAAAGAGTCTTTAAACGAATCAATTAATGAAGCCAATAGCAGAGCGCTTCATGAGCTGCCTTCGTCGGTTCAAGATGACCTTATGCCTCAGCTTAATTCTGACTCGATGTCTCCGGGGATGGAAACGGTTAAGCGTTTTCGTATTCAGGCAAAAGGCGTTGAAGCGAGAACTTTTTTTGCCAGCTTAGTGAAAGGTACGGAATATAGTGCGGCTATTCACCCAAGTGTGTCTGGAAACCTTACGCTTAATCTAACGGACGTGACGTTAGATGAGGTACTGGCTGTTGCTCAAGATATGTATGGCTACGATATTGAAAAGCGTGGCAAAGTGATTCAAGTTTATCCTGCCGGTCTTCGCACCGTAACGATCCCTGTCGATTACTTACAAGTTAAGCGTTCTGGTCGCTCACTAACGACGATCACCACCGGCACGATCTCTAACTCAGATTCGAATTCATCGAGCTCTTCAAACTCGAACTCGTCAAATTCATCTAACTCTTCTAATTCATCAAACTCGACATCGAATGGTGGTACAGAGATTGAAACGACCTCTGAAAGTGATTTTTGGCCACAGCTTGAAGCGGCGGTTGCTCACTTAATTGGCTCGGGCGATGGGCAAAGCGTTGTCGTGACCCCGCAAGCGAGTGTGATTACAGTGCGTGCTTACCCTGACGAAATTCGTGAGGTTCGAGAGTTCTTAGGTATTTCTCAAAAACGCCTGCAGCGTCAAGTTATCCTAGAAGCCAAAATCATGGAAGTAACCTTGAGTGATGGTTACCAACAAGGTATTAGCTGGTCTAATTTATCTAAGTCGATTGGCAGCGGCGGTGTGGTAATTGATCGACCTGGTGGAACTTTGCCTCCATTAGATGCGATCAGCTCTTTGTTAGGCGGGCAAACCAACGTAACGATCTCAGATGGCAGTTTTGAAGCGGTATTGAGCTTTATGGATACTCAAGGTGACCTGAACGTTCTATCAAGCCCACGAGTCACAGCTGCAAACAACCAGAAAGCGGTTATCAAAGTGGGTACTGACGAATACTACGTGACGGATTTATCTAGCGCGGTAGGCAGTGGTGACAACGCGAATGTGGCGCCTGAGGTTGAACTAACTCCGTTCTTCTCTGGTATTTCTTTAGACGTGACCCCTCAGATAGATGACAAAGGTAGCGTGTTCTTACATGTTCACCCAGCCGTTATTGAAGTAGAGGAAGAAGTAAAAGAGCTCAACCTAGGTTCAACAACGGGCTTGGTGCAACTTCCTTTGGCGAAAAGCTCTATTCGTGAATCTGACTCAGTGATTCGAGCTCGAGATGGCGATGTGGTTGTTATTGGTGGTTTGATGAAATCCAACACCAGTGATGTGACCTCTAAAGTTCCATTCCTCGGTGATATTCCAGCCTTAGGTCATTTGTTCCGTAATACCAATCAGTTAACGCAAAAAACTGAGCTCGTGATCTTGCTTAAGCCAACGATCGTGGGTGTGAATACTTGGCAAAATGAGTTGGAGCGTTCACGTGATCTTCTTCAGCAGTGGTTCCCTGATGAAGAGTAATTGCTTACTTTCTCAATATAGAGTGGCAGTGTCTCACTAAGCTAGGTCGTCGTATGTATCAAGCTCACTTTGGTTTTGAACAACTGCCATTTACCTTAACGCCGAATACCGATTTCTTCTATGGTTTAGCGCCTCATTTCGAAGCGATTCAGACGGTAATCTCGGCGTTGGAAATGGGCGAGGGCGTGATTAAGGTGACCGGAGAGGTAGGCACTGGAAAAACCATGGTTTGCCGGATGTTGGTCAATCACCTACATGACTGTACAGCTCTGATCTACTTACCAAACCCTGTGTTATCAGGGGCAGACTTGCGCCAGGCGGTTGCAACAGAGCTTGGTTTAGCTGTCGATAATGAAGCAACCTTGGTTGATAACATTCAGCATAAGCTCATTGAATTGCACAATTCTGGTTTAAGAGTGGTGGCTATTCTTGATGAAGCTCAGGCTCTATCGGATGAAGCGCTCGAAACATTAAGGTTGTTTGGTAACCTTGAAACGGAAGATAAAAAACTGCTGCAGATTGTTCTATTAGGTCAGCCAGAATTGGATGCTCGATTAGAGGCTTATCACCTAAGGCAGTTTCGCCAAAGAATCACATTTAGTTCGACACTGAGACCGCTGAATCTCGATGAAACGGTGGCTTATATTGATAATCGAATCGCTAAATCTGGTGGCAGTCCTGAGTTATTCAGCTTGAATCAAAAAAAGGCGATCTGTCGTTCGTCGTTAGGTATCCCTAGATTGATAAACCAACTTTGCCATAAGGCTCTATTGCTTTCGTTCAGTGAAGATAAGAAAAGTATCGACAACCAACATCTTTTTTCAGCTATGCATGAAACGTACGATGTGTGTAAGCCTAAATTTAAAACGCCAATACTGTGGGGTTGGAATTAATTATGAGCGTCATTAACAACGCCTTGTCTGAATTGGCAAAGAAAAAGTCAGCGACTTCGATTGAAGCGGCAGTCGTACCTAAAGTAAAAACGCGTTCCCCCCTAGTTTGGGTTGTTGCAGGTTTTACTTTGAGCTTAGCGATGGGCGGTTGGGCGATATCGCAAGGCCCTGTGATTGATCAGTCTATTGTTGAGCAGTCAATCTCAACTCGAGATTTACAGGTTCAAGTCTCTGTCGTTGATGATTCAAATGGCATTCAGGAAGTTGCTCAACCTATCTCATCGCCAACTAAGAAATTGGTGACACTAGACTCTGCGATCCTTTCAACAGAAAACACTGCGATGGCAAAAAGCGCTCAATCTAAGCCTAGTGTTTCCGAATCAGTTGTTATGTCTGCCCCAAAAGCGACAAAACAACAAACACCGGCTAAAGCTCTAAGCGTGCCTGAAACGACTAAGACTGAAATTCCCCAACCGATTTACGTTGCTAGTGTGGCAAAAAAAGCCCCTGCGTCTATCTCTAATGAGCCTGTAGCCTCTGGTGATTCAGAAAATAGCGGAATGTTGATCGAACAGGTTGAGTTAACTCCGGAACAGCTATCTGTGAATGCACAAGGTCGAGCTCAGAAAGCGCTTGATGCGAACGATCTTACTGGTGCGTTGAAGGGCTACACTGAAGCTCTACGCTACACGCCACGAAATGAAGATGTCCGTCAGAAACTTGCGATTCTCTATTTTGGTAAAGGCGATACTCGCAAAGCCTATGAGCTTTATCAGTCTGGAATTAAGCTCAACATCAACAGTGAAAAATTGCGATTAGGGTTATCTAAACTGCTGGTTAAAGCGAATCAATCAGAAGCGGCGCTGAGCCCTTTAGTACACATGCCTCCGCATCCAACTCAAGAGTATCTAGCAATGCGTGCGGCGTTGAGCCAAAAATCACAGCAAGAAGAAATCGCACTCGAGAGTTATCAAAAGTTGGTTGAAGTCGATTCAGATAACGCTCGCTGGTGGTTGGGCTTAGCGATTCAGCAAGAACGCCAGTTAGACTTCGCTGCAGCAAAACAATCATATCAAGGTGCGTTGACTAGAGTCGGTATCTCATCTCAATCACAAAGCTTTGTGCGTGACCGGTTAAAAATACTCAATGCTTTAGAGGAGAGCGGCGATGCAAATTAGATTAAGAAAAAGACTTGGTGATTTGCTTGTCGAAGAAGGCATTATCACTGAGGCTCAAGTTGAACAAGCACTGGCCGCTCAGAAAAGTACTGGGCGTAAGCTGGGTGATGCGCTAATTGAGCTTGGCTTCTTGTCAGAACAGCAAATGCTGAGCTTTTTGTCGCAGCAGTTAGCGATTCCTCTTATTGATTTAAGCCGAGCTGTTGTCGATGTTGAAGCGGTACAGCTTTTGCCCGAAGTACATGCTCGTCGCCTTCGTGCATTGGTTATTGGACGCCAAGGTGACACTTTGCGTGTTGCAATGAGTGACCCAGCCGATCTGTTTGCCCAAGAGTCTTTGCTTGGTCAGCTCGGCGATTACGCGCTGGAATTCGTTGTTGCTCAAGAGAGGCAATTGGTTGATGGCTTCGATCGCTATTATCGAAGAACCAAAGAGATTGCCTCGTTTGCTGAGCAACTTCACGCTGAACACCAAGTTAATGATGCCTTTGATTTCGATATCGCTGAAGAAGACAGTGATGAAGTTACCGTCGTTAAGCTGATCAACTCGCTATTTGAAGATGCTATTCAGGTTGGCGCTTCGGATATTCATATCGAGCCAGATTCAAACGTATTGCGTCTTCGTCAGCGTATTGATGGTGTGCTGCATGAAACATTGCTGAATGAGGTGAATATTGCTTCGGCACTTGTACTGCGCTTGAAGCTGATGGCAAACCTCGATATCTCAGAGAAACGTCTTCCTCAAGATGGTCGCTTTAATATCCGAGCTAAAGGTCAGTCGGTTGATATTCGTATGTCGACCATGCCAGTACAGCACGGTGAATCAGTGGTTATGCGTCTTCTTAACCAGTCAGCAGGCCTACGTAAACTAGAAGAGTCGGGCATACCGAGTGATCTGTTGGTTCGTCTGCGTCAACAATTGCGCCGTCCACATGGCATGATTTTGGTTACCGGACCAACCGGCTCAGGTAAAACAACAACCTTATACGGCGCGTTAAGTGAATTAAACGAACCGGGTAAAAAGATCATTACTGCGGAAGACCCGGTGGAATACCGCCTACCTCGTGTGAATCAAGTTCAGGTAAACCCTAAGATCAATCTCGATTTCTCTACTATCTTGAGAACCTTTTTACGTCAGGATCCCGATATTATTCTTATCGGTGAGATGCGTGACCACGAAACCGTTGAGATAGGCTTGAGAGCTGCACTGACCGGCCACTTAGTATTAAGTACGTTACATACCAATGATGCGGTAGACAGCGCGTTGCGTATGATGGATATGGGTGCTCCGGGTTACTTGGTCGCGAGCGCTGTTCGAGCAGTAGTCGCACAGCGATTAGTTCGTAAAGTGTGTACAGATTGTAAGGTTGAGGATGAGTTAGATGAACCTCGCAAGCAATGGCTGAGCGTCCGTTTCCCTAACCAAGTAGGTGTGCCGTTTATGAAAGGCCGTGGTTGCCAGAACTGTAACTTAACCGGTTACCGCGGGCGAATTGGTGTATTTGAAATGTTGGAGCTAGAGCAAAACATGATGGATGCGCTGAGAGCTAATGATGCGGTAGGTTTTGCTCAAAAGGCCAGACAGTCTGAAAACTATAAACCGTTATTGGCTTCTGCGATGGAATTGGCTCTGCAAGGTGTCGTGAGTCTTGATGAGATAATGCATCTTGGCGAAGGTGATGCGTCCGGTGCCACTGACCCAATTTATCTGTAGGGGTAGAATGATATGCCAACGTATCGTTATGTAGGTCGCAGCTCTGATGGTAGTCAAGTAAGTGGGCAATTAGACGCGAATAACGAAGATCTTGCTGCTGAAAGCTTGATGAGTAAAGGGATCATTCCAACCTCTATCAAACTGGGCAAAAGTGGTGGTTCAGTCTTAGATATGGATGTATCGAGTCTGTTCTTTCCGAGTGTACCGTTAGAGGTGTTGGTTCTGTTTTGTCGACAGTTATACAGCCTAACCAAAGCGGGTGTACCACTATTAAGATCGATGAAAGGCCTCACTCAAAACTGCGAAAATAAGCAGCTGAAAGCCGCCTTGGAAGAGGTGGTTGCTGAGCTAACCAATGGTCGCGGCTTAGCGGCGTCAATGCAGATGCACCCAAAGGTATTCAGTCCGTTGTTTGTCTCGATGATTGGCGTTGGTGAAAACACAGGCCGTCTAGATCAGGCTTTACTGCAATTAGCTGGATATTACGAACAAGAAGTTGAGACTCGCAAACGAATTAAGACTGCGATGCGTTACCCAACATTCGTGATCAGTTTTATCTTGATTGCAATGTTCATTCTTAACATCAAGGTTATTCCACAGTTCTCAAGCATGTTTGCGCGCTTTGGTGTCGACTTGCCGCTGCCTACTCGTATCTTGATTGGTATGTCTGAGTTCTTTGTGAATTACTGGGGCTTAATGCTTGGAGTGATCTTTGGTCTTATCTTCGCTTTTAAAGCTTGGGTGAAGACAGACAAAGGCTTGGAAAAGTGGGATCGATTACGCTTAAAAATGCCGGTCATTGGCGGGGTAGTGAATCGAGCACTGTTGTCACGCTTCTCGCGTACTTTTGCTTTGATGCTTAAAGCGGGTGTTCCACTGAACCAGTCGCTAGCGCTTTCGGCGGAAGCTTTAGATAACCGTTTTCTAGAGTTGCGAGTTCAAGCCATGAAATCGGCCATTGAAGCCGGTAGTACGGTTTCGTCGACCGCGATTAACAGCGAAATTTTCACACCGCTCGTGATACAAATGATCTCCGTCGGTGAAGAGACGGGTCGTATTGATGAGCTATTACTTGAAGTGGCTGATTTTTATGACCGCGAAGTCGATTACGATCTGAAAACCTTAACCGCCAGAATTGAACCCATTTTGTTAACCATCGTTGCAGGCATGGTGCTGATTTTGGCGCTAGGTATCTTCTTGCCGATGTGGGGAATGTTGGATGCGATCAAAGGCTAGGGAATGCTAAATAACCTACAACGCTCACGTTTTGTTATTTGGACAGTGGTTATTCTTTTTCTTATTGTCGGTGTGCTTTCGGCATTCAAAACGGTAGAAGAAGAAGCGACTAACACGGCATTTATCGTCGCGAGCAAGCGGATTTTAGAGCAAGCCAATTTGTTCAAACAGCAGTATTTGTTATCGGGTGCTGGGCAAGAAGAAGGCTCGGAACCCCCAAAGATCTACAGCAGAACTGGGTGGGTAATGCCTATCCAAGGTACGGAGCGAGACTGTAATTATTGGCTGGATCAATTATATCCTCAAGGGAGCATTTTAGGGCTAAGCTCTCCAAGAGTTGAAGATAAAAGTGACAACATACACTTTCACTGTAGTTATCATTATTCTGATAAATATCAGATAGATGTATTGCTTGAAAGCGAAAGGTTTAGTGTAAAAGCCAATATTTTGGCTTTGTGAGAATATTGACACTGTTTTTATGGTTTTATACGTGTGCAAATGTATAATGCGCGTTAGTAATTAGATGAGTAGGTAGAAAATGCTTAAAAATCAAAAGGGTTTCTCCCTTGTCGAATTAGTCATCGTAATTGTTGTCGTTGGTTTATTGGCAGTGGCGGCTTTACCCCGCTTCTTAGATGTGACAGATGAGGCTAAAAAATCCAGTATTGAAGGCGTGGCTGGTGGTTTTGCAACCGCAGTATTATCAGCAAGAGCACAGTGGGAAGCAGAGGCTAGGCCATCAGAGAAGATAGGTGTTGAAACATACAATACTGTAAACTATGATGGTGTTGATTTTTGGTTAACAAGATCAAAAAACAGTAACAACGTCGAGACCGACTTTCGTGATGGCTATCCGTGGACTCTGAACAATAATTCGAGCACTGCTCCACAAGATATTTCAGATGAAACATGTTCTGAGTTGATGGAAAACTTGCTGCAAAACCCACCTAAAGTTGGTGCGGTTTCAGATATCGCTAATGACTCAAATTACAAATATTCAGCGCAAGCGAATTCAGGTGATGCAACCTGTACTTACGTTCAATTAGAAGGTAGTACAGAACATGAATTTGTTTACGAAATTAAAACTGGTCGTGTGACCGTAACTTTGCAGTAAGTCTGCGTAAAATTAAACATAGAGAGAGCTTAACTATGAAAAGACAAGGCGGTTTCACCCTAATCGAACTAGTGGTTGTAATTGTTATTCTAGGTATTCTTGCTGTAACTGCGGCACCGCGTTTCCTAAACCTGCAAGATGATGCTCGTGAGTCTTCACTTCAAGGTCTAAAAGGTGCAATTGATAGTGCTGCAGGTATCGTTTATGGCAAAGCTGCTGTAGAGGGCGTTGAGTCTCAAGAGTACACTGCAACGCCAGCTCCAGAAGTAGAGGGCATTACAACTTCTTTTGGTTACCCAACAGCGGATGCTGATGGTATTGGTGCAGCAGTTGTTGGCTTGTCTACAGATTGGTCTGTAACTGCTAGTGTTGCAAATACCAGTATTACATACTCATTCTCAGGCACTGCTGCTAACGCAGCGGCATGTATCGTTACTTATACGCAAGCTACTGGTACAACAGCGGCAAGTGCTGCAACTACTACTGTAAATTTAGGCACTGCAGCTGATGGCTGTGGTGGTAACTAGATTTTTGTTCTAGACCAGCTTCGGCTGGTCTTTTTTTGTATTTAATATGTTTAAACTGCTACTTTATCCTTCCATACAGTAATTTATAATCTAGATAGTCAAATTAACCAATTAAGGCTTATATGAATACAAAGCCAAACAAAGGTTTCACTCTAGTAGAATTAATTGTGGTGATTCTTTTACTTGCGATTATCTCTGTGACAGCTGCCAGCCGATTTGGTGGTCGCCAAATTTATGAATTATATGCTCTTCAAGAGCAGGTTTCTTCTGTTGTTCGACAGATTCAGCTCAATAGAATGCAATCCAATATGGATATGTCTGTGTCTGGGGCTGAAAGCTTACGTTTGGTGGCAGCTAATGGTTGTCTTGGCTCTCAATCGGGCTGTGACAATCTAGCCGAAACTAGAAGTGATGTTATTTCTAGTGATGATTACACGTTTTCATCTCAACCTCTCTCTACGACCTCTTCCCCAATAGAATTCAACTTATTGGGTAACCCTGAGAGTGCCGCTTCAGCTGGCGTTCAAATTACCATTTCACCAAGAAATAGTTCAGACAGGGCTTGGGTTTGTATCAATTCTCAAGGTTTTGTTTATCCAAGTAATCAGGTATGCCCATGAAGTACGTAAATAATGGCTTTACGCTTATCGAGTCGATCATTGTTATTGTGCTACTTGGGTTTGCAATGCTCGCATTTTCTACTTTTCTTGCACCACAATCCGCACTTTCAGGGCAAGTGAATTATTCCAACCGAGCTTCAGCATTAGGTCAAAGTATTATGACAGATCTTTTAGCTCGAGATTACGGCTCGGTGAGCTCTGGTACTCCAATTGAACTTGGCAGCACTTATACTAATTTTAATGTGGATTTGGTTGTTGCCAACGATACGCCAACTGCTTCGATGCAGAAATTTACCTTAACAATTACCGCCAGCAATAACTCTCCTATCACTTTAGTCGCTTATAAAGGGGAGTATTAATGAAAGGGAAAGGGTTTACGCTTATAGAGATGATTTTAGCTATTGTCATCTCAAGTATTGTCTTGCTTGGTGTCGCGAATTTTACTGAACTTGGAGTGAGAGGCTATTTTGGCTCTGTAGAGCGCTTTCGACTACAAACTGAAGCTAGATTTGTACTGGAAAAGCTTTCGCGTGAAGTGAGGCATGCTGTACCTAATCTGTTTCCTGCTTCTGTAAGTAGCGGATGTGTCTCATTTTATCCCATTGTTGACTCGGGCTTCTACGCGATCTCCGGTGCGGATATTAATTTTCTAGTGAGTGACAGCGGAGCGACAAGCAGTTCATTACAATCTATGTCACTGGTTATAAACCCGACTAGACCACATACTGATATCAGCAACCTAAATAATATATACACCCTCAATAATGTAGTTCCTCCAAGTGCATCCGCTGCATACTTTTCAATTCCAAACGGAGCTAACACTCTTGTCAGTGAATCTGTAGGTAAAAGGCACTACATTTTTGACTCAAATAACCTTGTGGAGTATTGCCTTGCGAATAGTAATTTACTAACTCGTAATGGTGTCACAATAAGCGATCGAGTTATGAGTGAGAATAGCACTCTGAGTTATCAACCTGCGGATGTTCAGAGTAACGGTGTTGTTGAGTTGATTCTCGAGTTTGCAGAAAATAATGAGTCCACAGTGTTTGAGCTAGATATACAGGTGATTAATGTCCCGTAAATCAACCCAAAAAGGTAGTGCGTTAGTCATTGTCATCTTTGTTATCGTGGTGCTTGGTTTCTTAGCGACAAGTTTGAGTCGAACGAGTTGGTCTGATAATGATTCAAACACTCGAGTTGTACTTGGCACACAAGCTTGGTTGCTCAGTCACTCTGTTAATGAGTATGTTATGACTCAGTTTTATCCGGATCCTGATCCTCAGGCTTCTTCTGCTGTTGCTAGTGTTTGTAGCAGCAATGATCTCCAACCCGGAGGTGGGATTTTTACGGTAGCAAGCTCTATGGTTGATACGGCTTCGGTGAATTGCTCTCTTGAGCGAGTGCAGTGTTCCAATCGAGGAGAGCTTGATGGCTTTGTTTTCTATGTTCTAGAGTCTTCGGTAATTTGCGGTTCTGGTGTGAGCCAAGTGCAACGTAATCAAGAAGTGTGGGTGAAGGAGTCAATACGATGAAAGCATGTAGATATATTTTAGTTGCCTGTTTCTGCCTATTCCCTTTGATCGCGACAGCGTCGACTTGTAACGTAGATCCGAGCGGTGAATTTAAAATATCATTTAATATCAATTCCGCCCAGCTTGTTGAATCTGTGTTTGCAGAGCAAGAGCCCGGAAATAACCGCCCGGAATACACCATCTGGACCAATGATATTAATGAGCCTACGGTGGGAGATACGCCCTTTATTCGCGATCCTCGTTACATGGTTGGTGGGGGAGACTATAGTGTTCAACTGATTTATCAGCCGGGAGCGGGAAATGATGCCGGAACCGCAGACTACTACGTTGACGATGGGCAGGGTTTTACTTTTTTAGGCAATTACCCCGCAGACTTTAAAGGTATTCACCCGCAAAGCGTCGATATTAATAGTGGGGACAGTACTGAACTAGAATGTGACAGCTCGGATATCGAGCCACCGCCGGTTTATTCAAACGATGCTCAGTATGAATTTGGTATCGTTCAGTGCTCTGGTGGAGAATGTAAGATCCCACTGACTCAGTCTTATACCAACACTCCACTGGTGTTTGTGATGCCAACCATTGATTCAAGTGCCCCTGACGCGGATGCTCCTGCAACGTTAATGGTTACCGAGGTAAGCAAAACCGAAGCGACCATCAAGCAGATTAAGGCGCCAAAGAATGGCGGTGGTTCAGATTTAGATAGCCAACCGATAACAGAAGTCAGTTACCTTGCGATTGAGCCCGGTGTGGCCGATTTTAATGGCCATGAAGTCATAGCGGGTTATTTGAACACCGATGCAGCCAGTGCTAAATCAGGCTCAAATAGTAATGATAGAGTCCTTTATAGCGATTTTGGCGGAGCTGGCTTTTCTTCTAATCCGGTGGTATTGCATCAAATTCAAACTCGAAATAACAATGATAAATGGATGACCTCTGGCAAGGTTAGGCGAACCGATGAAACGTCATACATTGATTTGTTTTTGGAGCTAAGTGCTTCTCACCGCAGTAACGATGATTATGACGATGAGAAGATCGCGTTTTTAGCGACGTTAGCCACCAATACTAACCTTGATGTTGATGGTTTTAAGGTTCAATTTGCAAGAGGGCATGATACGCCAAGTCAAAGCGGTAATGACCCAATGTTGGATGGCTGTGAGGATAAGTATGCTACCACCTCTCTAACGAATATTGACGGGATCATAGCTAATAAACAAGAGAGGGCTGGTGGACACGGAGGCTGGCTACGTCGATGTAACATTAACACGAACCAAGTTAGCTTTGTTGTAGATGAGGACTTTAGAGACCGCACGCATATTCCGGAAGAAGTGGGTTACTTTGCGTTTGAGTTACCTGAGGTGGTTCCTGTTGCCAACGTGTGTAACTTGTTTCCCGAGCCCATTCAGAGTTGGACTGGTGTGAATAGCTCATTGACGGTTACCAGCCAGCAAACAAAATTTAGCGGCTGGTCTAATAACTATATTAATCAATCTTTAAAAAAGGTCTCTGAAGGCTATGAGCTCTTTAATGATAAATGGACAACAAAAGATGACTTTTTATTATTGGGTTTTGATGATGCGAGTGAGTTTTATCATATTTATAATTTTCCAGTGTGTGATGAACATCAATGTGATGTTGGTAATAATGATAGCCAACTTGAATTAAGAAAGATTAAAGGCAGTTACGTAACCTCTATTGCAGAAAAAAATCCATCAGAAAGTTTAACCATTACGGGCAAGGCTTCGGATATTTTGCAGAGCTGCGGAGCGGACTCAGAGATATGTTCTTACCAAATTAACGGTGAAACAATAGATGTTTTCATTGAGAGTAACTTGTCTAAGCTCGTTATCAACAAGCAGGGGAATGATTATAATCTAGTTCGAGTCGTCTTAGATGAAGACAGTTATATCTCAGATGTTAAAGTTAGTGGAGGGGCGGGTGTAGAACTGGTTTTTCCTGATAATTCCACGGTGACCTTTGATAATTATGAGCATGATGCAGGAGATTTGGTATATGCCTTTGAGGGCAACTCTCAAATAAATGTGATAACACGTATGAAGTTTAACTTGGCAGTTGATATACAATCTGACTTCGCTTATCCCATTATATACGCTCCTAAAGGTGAGGTCATATTTGACGTTGGGAACTCTACTTTCAAAGGATTTATTCTCGCAGATACTGTAGATTTAAATCAGACAGCTATTCATGGTGCCGTGACAGCGAGAGTCGCCGTGCTTGATAATGGTGTAACGATAATCAAACCTGATTATTCTTGTGAACCCCCAGTACAGCAAGGATTATTGGTTGTAGAACCTCAACAATTATATAGCCTAACCTGTGAGCGAATTCCGGTTGAGTTTCGCCTAGAAGAGAATGGCGAATTGGTCGACTCTAATGAGCAGTTTGAAGCGACGGTAACCCCAACGGGAACGCGATGGTGTACGGGTGAAGCTAACAATGCGTGTGAAACTCCGGATTATACGTTTGATGGTGGCATTCGAACCTTGTATTTAGACTCTGATACGGTTGGTAGTTTCAGTGTTGGGGGAGTCTACGATTCAGAGCCCGCAACATCGACACAAGTTTTTTATGTGCCCTATAAGTTTGATACAAGCCCAAGCCAAATACATATGAATGCAGCTCAAGACTCTCAAGAGTTAGTGGTAGAGGTGACGGCTCAAGCTTGTGATCAAGGCGTTGTTAGCCCAGTAAATGGCTATACTAAAAACTTATCATTTGATGCTTCTAAAGATTACTTTCTTGAAATGCCTACCCCTGAAGATGGATCACTTGATGACTTCTCAGTTACAGATCTAAATTTTGATAATGGTGGTGCTACAACTGAAGTAAATTGGAGCAATGTTGGGCAAGTTAATGTAGTTATCAATGATCCTAGCTTTGATTGTTCTGAAATTGAAGGGTGTCCTATTTATGAACAGCCTGATTCCGCAAGTTCGGGGTTGGTTGGTAGCTTTGTTGTCAAATCTAAACCTTATGAGTTTGCTGTATGTACTGATAGCGATTCAAGTGGAACGAGTACAGAATCCAGTAGTAGTGGCTTTGTTGCAGCGGGGGAGAGCTTTGATGTGGACGTGAAACCCATGATTACCGGAGCTAATGTAAATTCCGTATGTTCAAATAATGTAGGTGTTCCTTCGAATTATTTTGTGTCTCAAGCTTCGATCAGTGTTTCCCATTATTTAGACACACCAAGTGAGGGTGTACTTGGCTATTTGATGCCCGACACGATATCTCCGAGTATTTCAATTAGTGATCAGTCAAATGGTGGGTACCAACTTGATGGGTTAACCTACTCAGAGGTAGGAAGTTTTGAATTGGTTGCAATTGAAACGGGTAACTTTTATAGCACCATTGCCCCTCCAAATGGTGATTCAGGTGTCACTGGGTCTAAAACTATCGGCCGTTTTTACCCCAAATACTTCATGCAAGGTGACCCTGAGTGGAATGTTACAAATCAAAATAATATTGCGTACCTAAGTCAACCTTATGACTCAACCGTTCATCAGGTATACCCAATGGCATCAGGTGAAAGCAGTGTTGGTAACGCGCTTAACAACTATCAATTCTTTGCCCCGAGCCTACAAGCCAGTTTTGGTATTCTGGATGATACAGCTGTCGATAATGGGTTCTTGCTGGATACTGAGGCAGGCACTTGGTCTACTGATCGTAAGCATTGGTTGTTGAACGATAGTGCCGCTGTTCTTCAGCGAGTTACGGATTTGTATGACGTTAGCCGCAGAGATGCACCGTTTAATACTTCAGATGCTAACTCCACTATTACCCACTTTGGCTTGACTGTTGCAGGAGTTGATCCTGTTTCATTTACTGACTCTGATATTTTGACTGATTCTGTCGAGTTTCCGGTCCAGCCTCCAGCTCGTTATGGTCGAATGGCGCTCGATGATATTGGTGGTAATTCTGATACTACTCTAACTATTCCATTGCGCGCTGAGTTCTGGGATGGCAGCGAGTTTATTGTTAACGAGGATGATGACCGCAGTACCTTCAATGGGGCTAATACTTGTAAACAAGTTATTTGGCACAGTGAAGGGGCGGCAACCACTTTAGTTTCACTTAACGGTAGTGGAAATGTGGATGATGGAGAAGAAGAGGTCACAGCAAATCAAAATACGCCAGCAGGAACAGACGCGCCACGTGAGCAAGTTCGTCTGTGGTTAAGAATGGATGACTCTGAGCCTGATAGCGATGGCGGAAATAACATCTCATGTAGTGGCAGTGATCAAGATCAACCATGGCTACGTTACAACTGGCGCCAACTGGGTGATGAAGATCCATCCACCGTCGTCACATTTGGTATCTACCGCGGTAACGATCGTGTGATCTACCGAGGTGAAAGTGGCTTAACAGGTCAGTAATAATATAATTTTTGCCCCTTAAGTTAGGAATCTGTAAGAAATTGCGGGTTTCAGTCCATGTTTGCACTTCAATGCCTTGCCGTAACAGCAAGGCATTGGTACATTTAGTGCAATTTTTGTCTTCTAATTCTTGCAGGATGAGCGAAGAATATGTTTAAAAAACTTCGTGGCATGTTTTCAAACGACCTATCGATTGATTTAGGTACAGCCAATACCCTTATTTATGTAAAAGGCCAAGGCATTGTTCTTGATGAGCCTTCAGTTGTAGCTATTCGCCAAGATCGTGCGGGTTCTGCAAAGAGTGTCGCTGCTGTTGGCCACGCTGCTAAGCAAATGCTTGGTCGTACGCCTGGTAACATCTCAGCGATCCGTCCAATGAAAGACGGTGTAATTGCCGACTTTTACGTAACGGAAAAAATGCTTCAGCACTTCATCAAACAAGTGCATGACAACAGTGTGCTTAAACCAAGTCCTCGTGTTTTGGTTTGTGTACCTTGTGGTTCAACACAGGTTGAGCGTCGTGCTATCCGTGAATCAGCGTTAGGTGCTGGTGCTCGTGAGGTTTACCTAATCGATGAGCCTATGGCTGCTGCGATTGGTGCTGGCCTACGTGTCTCTGAGCCAACAGGTTCAATGGTTGTTGATATCGGTGGTGGTACTACTGAAGTTGCGGTTATCTCACTGAACGGTGTGGTTTACTCGTCTTCTGTTCGCATTGGTGGTGACCGTTTTGATGAAGCGATCATCAATTACGTTCGTCGTAACTACGGCAGCTTGATCGGTGAAGCGACAGCAGAGAAGATCAAACACGAAATCGGTTCAGCTTACCCTGGCGATGAAGTCGAAGAGATCGAAGTACGTGGTCGTAACCTTGCTGAAGGTGTGCCTCGTAGCTTTAGCCTAAACTCAAACGAAATCCTTGAAGCACTTCAAGAACCTCTATCTGGCATCGTATCTGCAGTCATGGTTGCACTTGAACAGTGTCCACCAGAGCTGGCTTCTGATATCTCAGAAAACGGTATGGTACTAACAGGTGGTGGTGCACTGCTTAAAGACCTTGATCGCCTGTTAACAGAAGAAACAGGTATCCCTGTTGTTGTTGCAGAAGAGCCATTAACGTGTGTTGCTCTAGGTGGCGGTAAAGCTCTAGAGATGATCGACATGCACGGCGGCGATCTGTTCAGCGAAGAATAATATCTAGTGTTAGGCTCTTTTCTTATCTAGTTTTATGTAAAGAGCCTAGGACCTTGTCTATAGGATCAAATGTAGCTCTAGGACCAAATATAGAATGAAGCCAATTTTTGGTAGAGGTCCCTCTCTACAATTGCGCCTGTTTTTTGCTGTAATTTTATCAGCCAGCCTTATGCTGGCTGATAGTCGTTTAGATGCTTTCTCAAATGTTCGCTATCTATTAAACAGCATGGTTGCGCCTATTCAATATGCAGCCAACTTGCCTCGCACTATGTTCGATGGTGTTTACGACCGTTTTAGCACTCGCAAAGGGTTAATTGAATCTAACCATAATATTAAACGAGAAGTCTTGCGTCTGAAGAGCGAGCTGATTCTGCTTGAGCAATATCAAGAAGAAAACAAGCGCCTTCGTAAGCTGTTAGGCTCGCCGTTTATCCGTGATGAGAAGAAAGTCGTCACAGAAGTTATGGCGGTAGACACTTCACCATATCGCCATCAAGTCGTGATCGACAAAGGTCAGATTGATGGGGTGTATGAAGGTCAGCCGGTGATCAACGAAAAAGGCATTGTCGGCCAAGTCACTTTCGTTGCTGCTCATAATAGTCGTGTATTACTACTCACTGATGCAAACAATGCGATTCCTGTTCAGGTTATTCGTAATGACATCCGTGTGATTGCTTCGGGCAATGGCATGATTGATGAGATCCAGCTAGAGCACATTCCAACCAGTACCGATATACAAGAAGAAGATCTGTTGGTGACATCAGGTCTTGGTGGGGTATATCCAGAAGGTTATCCAGTCGCCTATGTTACGGCCGTTGATTACGACCCGAAACGTGAGTTCGCTGTGATTAAAGCAGAGCCTGTGGTTGAGTTCGATAAGCTCAGATACCTGCTGCTTGTATGGCCTGATGAAAACAAACAGATGCAAGCGGATCAATCGAGCATAGAACAAGCATTGTTAGAGGGCGAAGATGGCCAATAGCGTTTTGAGAAGCAAGGTAGTAATTTTCTGCTCATTTTTAATAGCACTGATTCTGCAGACGATCCCTTGGCCTGGTAGCTTAGATTTATTTAGACCATCTTGGTTACTGCTGGTTACGTGTTACTGGGTTTTGGCTCTACCGCATCGTGTTAACGTGGGTAGTGCTTTGATTTTAGGCTTATTGTGGGACCTTTTGATCGGCTCTACTCTGGGTATTCGAGGCATGATGATGGCAATAGTGATGTACATTATTGCGATGAACTTCCTCGTCATTCGTAACATGGCGTTATGGCAGCAAGCGATGATCATTGCCGCGTTAACGGTCTTGTTTGAGGTGTTGATCTTCTTTGGTGAATATTTGATCCAAGATGTTGTTTTCAATCCGTTATCGTTATGGAGCGCATTGATAAACTGTATACTTTGGCCTTGGATGTTTTTATTAATGAGACGCGTGCGTCGCCATTGGCATGTGAGGTAGCGTGACGATGGAAAAGAAACATTTAGTTTTGGCATCCGGCTCTCCACGCCGCAAAGAATTGCTATCTCAACTCGGTTATGAGTTTTCTGTCCTCGTAACCGATGTTGAAGAGTGTAAACACGCTCAAGAAACCGCCGAAGAATATGTTAAGCGACTATCTTTAGATAAAGCTTTAGCTGCGTTGTCTTTATTGAAAGATAACCCTTCTGAAAGGCAGCATGTCGTTCCTAGTTCTGATACTGTAGATCATGGCTCTGATATAGTCGTTCTTGGTTCTGACACAGTCGTCGTAAGCCAAGGGCAAGTGCTTGAGAAACCCACCGATTTTGCTGACTCTAAGCGCATGCTTACTCAGTTAGCGAATGAACGTCACCAAGTGATGACGGCGGTTTCTGTGGTTTCAGAAGAAAAACAAAGAACAGAAATCATTATTACCGACGTATGGTTTAAACCCCTCAGTGAAAAAGAAATAGAACAATACTGGCAAACAGGGGAGCCATGCGATAAAGCCGGTAGCTATGGGATCCAAGGTTTGGGCGGACGCTTTGTCACCCGAATCGAAGGTAGTTATTACGCCGTTGTCGGCTTACCTTTATTTGAAACGGACCAGCTACTGCAAGAATTCTTATAATTACTAACCTGAGGTGCACCATGAGTGCTGAATTGTTGCTGAACGTGACCCCGAGTGAAACTCGTGTGGCCATGATTGAAGGGGGGGCTCTTCAAGAGATCCATGTCGAACGAGATGCTCGACGCGGTATCGTAGGAAATATCTATAAAGGACGTGTAAGCCGTGTTCTTCCGGGAATGCAGGCGGCTTTTGTGGATATAGGCCTTGAGAAAGCAGCTTTTTTACACGCCTCTGATATTGTCCCACACACTGAATGTGTCGCTGAAAACGAAAAGAAACAATTTCAGGTTCGTGATATTTCAGAGCTTGTCCGTCAAGGGCAAGACATTGTGGTGCAAGTGGTCAAAGACCCTCTTGGTACTAAAGGTGCTCGCTTAACCACTGATATCACTCTACCGTCTCGTTATCTGGTATTTATGCCGGGCGCAAGTCATGTTGGTGTATCTCAACGTATCGACAGCGAGTCTGAACGTAACCGTCTTAAAAAAGTCGTGTCTCGTTACTGTGACGAACATGGTGGCTTCATCATCCGCACTGCCGCAGAAGGTGCAGATTCAAATGAGTTGGCACAAGATGCCGCATTCTTGAAGCGATTATGGCTAAAAGTATTAGAGCGTCGTGGTAAGCACAAGGCGCGTACTCGCTTGTACGGTGAGCTTTGCTTAAGCCAACGTATCTTACGTGACTTCGTCGGTACTGAGCTGAGCAAGATTCAGGTCGATTCTCGTCTAGAATATGAAAACCTAAAAGAGTTTACCTCTGAATACGTGCCTGAGCTGACAGACAAGCTTGAGCTGTATGAAGGTGATAAGCCTATCTTTGATATGTACGATACCGAGAACGAAATTCAGCGTTCATTGGAGCGTAAAGTCGAATTAAAGTCTGGTGGATATCTGATTATCGACCAAACTGAAGCGATGACCACGGTTGATATCAACACTGGCGCGTTTGTTGGTCGTCGTAATCTAGAAGAGACGATTTTCAACACCAATGTAGAAGCGACTCAAGCGATTGCTCGTCAGCTGCGTCTACGTAACTTAGGTGGCATCATCATTATCGACTTTATTGATATGTTGTCTGAGGAACATCGTAAGCGAGTACTAACTTCTTTAGAGGCTGCGCTCGACAAAGACCGTGTGAAAACCAATATTAATGGCTTCACGCAGCTTGGGTTGGTTGAGATGACTCGTAAACGTACTCGTGAAAGTATTGAGCATATCCTATGTTCGAGCTGTCCTGCTTGTGAAGGCCGCGGCAGTGTGAAGACAGTTGAAACCGTTTGTTATGAAATTCTTCGAGAGATCACGCGAGTGAATCGTGCGTACGACGCCGATAAATTTGTGGTCTATGCGGCAGCTGCCGTAGCTGAGGCGTTAGAGGGCGATGAATCTCATGCGCTTGCGGAGCTTGAAGTCTTTATTGGTAAGCAAGTTAAAATCCAGGCTGAGCCTCTGTACATACAAGAGCAGTTTGATGTTGTTATGATGTAATGGAAATTTTGTGAGCTCAAGCGTTACTCTGATTCTACGTGCATGTTTATGGTTAGTGGTTACTCTCTTAGTAACGCTAGCCATTGCCGTTACTACACTGCGTGTAGCCTTGCCCAATTTAAACAAGTATCAATCTGAAATTGAGCTTTGGGTAAACCAACACTCCGGTTTTGATTTTTCGATTCAAGATGTGGGCGGTTTTTGGCGTAACACTCACCCCTCTATTGCTCTGCAAGGCGTTAAAGCTAGCCTCCCCAATGCAGAAGATGTGACCTTCTCTGTTGAGCGTGTTGAAGTCGAGTTTGACTTGATTCAATCGCTCGTGCAGATGCGCCCGGTTGTGGCCGATCTAGTCATGAATCAAATGTATCTTGATATCCGCTCAATTGATCTGTTTGCCGGACAAAATGGCAAAGACGAACCTACAGATCCCGAGTCTTCCAAGCGAGTGATACAAGAGCTCGATAATTTACTGCTAAAAACACTCGTCGATGTAACTGCAAAAGATTCTTCTATTCTTTATCACTCTGTTTCGGGTGAAGAACGTCAGCTCGATATAGAAACCTTAAAATGGCAAAATTCAGACAAACATCACCTTGCTGAAGGTGTGGTGAGTATCAAAGGTGCCAATCTAAACTCTCTGTCAGTGAGTGCTAACTTTATTGATGGTGGGTCACTGACTGATGTGACTGGTGAGTTTTATGTCAGTGCCGACAGCATTTCTGTTAAGCCATGGCTTACGCATTATATGCAGGCGGAATCCGGCATTGAAACGGGTACAGTGAGCTTAAATAGCTGGCTAACACTGCGTAATAGCAAACCTGTGAGCGCTTATGTTGAAGTTCTGCCTTCGGAATTAACATGGAACGAAGATGGCAAGCATGACTTGATGCTTGAATCCGGCGTCTTTAAGTTGTCTCCGATTGATGATGGTTGGCAAGTAAATGGTCACTCACTTAATTTGAGAACTGACGATACGCCTTGGTCAGAACTGGATGTGGCGTTTAAGTGGAACAAAGGTCCTTGGGAGTTGAATGTCTCTGAACTCAATATTGAGACAATTACTCCACTGATTAAGCTACTGCCTGATTCAGAACAATCCACCAAAATGATAAATGTCTTGTCACCGGGCGGCTCTGTTTCTGATCTTCGCGTATCCATGGATTCAGGTATCGAGAGTCTGCGTTATTCAGCGAGCTTCTCTGATCTTGCTATCGAGCAATGGGAACTAGTCCCAGGCTTTAGCCAAGTGTCCGGTAGCGTGTTTGGCTCTGCATCAGAAGCGAAAGCAAGCCTGCATGTTATTGACGATGTATTCCCTTACGGTGACGTATTCCAAGCTCCTTTGAATATCAAACAAGGTCAGGTTGATATTGTTTGGCAGCAAGATGAAAACGGCTGGAGGCTTTGGTCTGACAAAATCACAGCTGCCACCCCCGATTTACAAGTACTAGGCGCATTCCGCTTAGACTTCCCAAAAGATGCGAGCCCGTTTTTATCCTTCTACGGCGAAGCGGACGCTTACAATGTCGGTGAAACATGGCGCTACTTACCTACACTGGCTCTTGGGCAAGATCTAACAGACTACCTTTCAACTGCGATTCAAGCCGGTAAAGCGGATACCGTAAAACTGTTGTGGCATGGTGATTTGTCTCAATACCCATACACTAACCACGATGGTATTTTCCAGGTTTGGGTTGGCTTAGAAGATGCGAAATTCAGCTTTGATACCGCGTGGCCACTGATTACTGATCTTCAGCTTGATCTGTTGTTTGAAAATGATGCGATGCATCTGGATTCTCGCTCAGCTCAACTGATGGATGTGACGGCAGATCGAATCACAGGACGCATTCCTTATTTAGGGGAAGGCGGCCATATTGAAATTGAAGCTAAAGCGACGGCGTCTGGCAACGCAGTACGCGATTACATGACGTCTTCGCCACTGGTGGGCTCGGTAGGCGCAGCCTTAACCGCACTTCAAGTGAGTGGTGATGTCTCTTCTGAGTTCCAGCTGAATATTCCGTTTGATTCTAAAAAAGAAGCAAGAGCATGGGGTTACGCCGACTTAAGTGGCAACCATGTTGAGATTGAAGCGCCGCCAATGGTGCTCGAGAACACCACGGGTCGAATTGAATTTGATAATGACGTAGTGACGGCAAATGGCCTCGCTGCGGATCTGCTTAACCAAGGTATCTCGCTTGATTTTAAGGGCCTTAATGATGGTCCTGGCTATGCAGTTGATATTGATGTGTTAGGTGATTGGGACGTCAAGCCTCTAGAACCTTACATCGGTGAGCAATGGTTAAGCCGCTTATCAGGTCATGCGCAATGGCAAAGCCAGATTGATATCCAGCTGAATGATATCGGCTTTACCTACCAACTAGACTTACAGTCAGACCTAAAATACTTGGCGAGTGATTACCCATATCCATTGGCGAAAAAATCACTAGAAAGTGGCTCTGCAAGGCTACAGACATCGGGTAACCAAGAGACGATTACCGCGCGCCTGCAATTGCCAAACACCAAGTACCAAGCTGAGATTGATATCACAGGCGACGTGCCTGAGTTAACGGCGACCAACTTAGTGCTTGGTCGCGGTGGCTACAAAATTAGCCCGGTGGTGGGCCATCACGCACTGATTCGTACAGACAAATTCAATGCCGATGATTGGTTATCGGTTGTAATGGAACCGGTAAAGCCTTCAACGGCTGTACTTAGTCAAATGAACACGCCAACCATACCTGCGCCAAGCCGCATTACCTTTGAGAGTAAAGAGCTGATCTTGGGTAGTATCTCTTGGAATGACGTCGATTTTAGTGCTCGTAAGAACAAACAGGCGTGGCAAATGGAAGTGTCTAGCCAAGAGCTAGAAGGGGATATTAACTACCTGCCTCCTTATGATTTGACAGTTTCACTGGATCGTCTGCATCTGTTTGTTCCTGAGTGGAGTGATAAGAACAACCAAGATCAGCAACTGCTGCAACGTAAAGAACAAGCTGCGCCATTGATATCCAAATTGGATAGAGAGATCCACGATGCGATGCCAAACCTGACCCTGACGCTGAACGACTTTTGGCTGCAAGGCTATAAGGTCGGTAAAGTCGATGTTGAGATGGCCAGACAAGATAATCGCATTGATTGGAAGAAGATTCAGGTTCGAAGCGGCGGCAATAAAGCGGATGTCAGCGGTTGGTGGGAACTGGACGGTGACAAGAGTCATTCCGCGCTAACGGTTGATGTTGAAGGCGAAAACAACAGTGAGCTCATGGGGCGCTTTGGTATTACTTCCGGGATTCAAAAAGCGCCATTCGCGTTGGAAGGTCAACTAAATTGGGATGGTTCGCCTTGGGGAATCAAAATGGATACCCTTGATGGCAACGTTAAAACCAAGTTTGGTAAAGGCATTATCTCGGATGTGAGCGGCGCAGCTCGATTACTTGGCCTGTTTAGCCTAGATTCGATCATCCGCAAGATGCAGCTCGATTTCTCAGATGTGTTTGATAAAGGTATGGCCTTCAACAGCATCACCGGAACGGGCGAGATTCAAAATGGTATCTTCCTGACCAATGATCTGAACATGGATGCGGTCGCAGGTGAGATGAAAATCAAAGGTATCGCTAACCTCAACACGCGTCAGGTTGATGCTGAGGTGAACTTTACCCCAGATATTACCTCGGGTATTCCCGTATTAACGGCCTTTGCGGTAACCCCTCAAACGGCGCTGTACGTATTGGCGGTGACCACGGTTATCTCGCCAGTTGTGGAAGTCTTTACCCAAGTAAATTATTCGGTGAAAGGACCATTGGATTCACCAACGGTGAGCGAACTTTCTCGTAGCTCTGGCGAGTTTCAGCTGCCAGAGAAGCTGAGAAAATTAGCCGAATAGGCCTTAAATTAGCCGAAAAGACCTTATGCCCGAGTCAGCGAATATACGGTGAAATGCTGATTTCTGAATCATAATGAATGGAGGAGCGATACACATGGATTGTGTTGGGTTGATTCAAATGACATCTGGCCCTAGCCCTGAGTTGAACTTTGAGTACCTTGCTCAAGAAGTTGCAAAGTGCAAAGGGTTGGGGGCTAAGTGGGTTGTGTGCCCTGAAAACGCGTTAGTCTTTGGCAGTAAAGCCGACTATCACCAGTATGCTGAGCCTTTAAATGATGGTCCACTGCAAAAGAAAATCTCTGAGCTAGCAAAGCTTCACAGAATTTGGATCGTCATTGGCAGTATGCCGATAAGCACAACTAACGGAGTGACGACCACCACCTTGGTGATTGATGATTTTGGTTGCCTCGTTGCTCATTACGACAAGCTACACATGTTTGATGTGGATGTCGCTGACGCCCATAAGTGCTATCGAGAGTCGGATATTTTCACTCCGGGCAACCAAGTTGTGACAGCGGAAACGCCTTTTGGTCGCTTAGGTTTGAGTATTTGTTATGATGTGCGCTTTCCACACTTGTATTCAGAGTTACGTAAGCAAGGGGCACAAATCATTGTGGTGCCTGCGGCTTTTACAGCGGTAACGGGTCAAGCGCACTGGGAAGTACTATTAAGATGCCGCGCGGTTGAAACACAGTCGTGGATTGTCGCGGTAGGTCAAGGCGGAAAACACCCTTGCCAAAGAGAAACATGGGGACACTCAATGGTGGTTGATCCATGGGGACGAGTGGTCGCACAGTTAGACCAAGATCCTAAAAGTATGGTGGTTGAGATAGACACATCCAGTTGCGAGTCCATTAGGCAAAATATGCCCATCGCGCAACACTCTCGATTTACCAATCAATTTTAATTACAAACAAGAGCCATCTATGAGCATTAATCAAATTGAAGAAGCGCTACTGAACCCGACAGGGCTTACGGAGCAAAATATCGCAGATACATTGGCGAGTATTGCTACCCGCCAAATTGATTATGCTGATATCTACTTTCAGTCAAGCTGGCACGAATCTTTAGTGCTAGAAGACAGCATTATTAAAGACGGCTCTTTCAATATCGATTGCGGTGTTGGCGTTCGTGCAGTATCTGGTGAAAAGACTGGTTTTGCTTACTCTGACCAAATCCAATTGGATGGTCTTAAGCAGAGCGCAATTGCGGCTCGTGGTATTGCTAAACAAGGTCAAAACGGCAAGGTTCAAGCGTTCAAACGCAACTCTAATCAAGCTTACTATGATGCAGTTAACCCGCTTGCGAGTTGGGAAAAACAGCAGAAAACAGAATTACTAAAATCATTAGATGCTTACATTCGCACTAAAGAGCCGATGGTGACTGAAGTATCGGTGAGTTTAAGTGGTGTGCATGAGCAGATGCTGGTTGCTGCGACTGATGGCACTTACGCTGGTGATATTCGTCCGCTGGTTCGCTTGTCTATTAGCGTACTTGCACAGAAGGGTGATCGTCGTGAGCGTGGTAGCGCTGGTGGTGGTGGCCGTTTTGGTTACGACTTCTTCTTAAGTGATGACAAAGGCACTCAAGTTGCTTACCAATTTGCGGATGAAGCGATTCGCCAAGCATTAGTTAACCTTGAAGCGGTTGCAGCGCCTGCTGGTGCCATGCCTGTGGTTCTTGGTTCTGGTTGGCCGGGCGTTCTGCTGCATGAAGCGGTAGGCCACGGTTTAGAAGGCGACTTCAACCGTAAAGAGTCGTCAGTATTCTCCGGCAAAGTTGGTGAGCAAGTAACTTCAAGCCTATGTACGATTGTCGATGACGGTACATTAACGGATCTACGCGGTTCATTGAACGTCGATGATGAAGGTGTTAACGGTCAGTACAATACGTTAATCGAAAACGGCATCCTAAAAGGTTACATGCAAGATAAGCTGAACGCTCGTCTAATGGGTGTAGCACCGACAGGTAATGGTCGTCGTGAGTCATACGCGCATCTTCCAATGCCACGTATGACGAATACATACATGCTACCGGGCGAACACACACCGGAAGAGATCATCGCGACGGTTGAGAAAGGTATCTACGCACCGAACTTCGGTGGCGGTCAGGTCGATATCACATCAGGTAAGTTCGTATTCTCAGCGTCTGAAGCGTACATGATTGAAAACGGTAAGATCACTCACCCAGTGAAAGGCGCGACGCTAATCGGTTCTGGTATCGAAGCGATGCAGCAGGTGTCTATGGTGGGTAACGACCTAAGCATCGACCGTGGTGTGGGTGTGTGTGGTAAGGCTGGTCAAAGTGTGCCAGTGGGTGTTGGTCAACCAACATTGAAACTAGACTCGCTAACCGTTGGTGGTACTGAGTAATTCAGACTAACCTCTGCCGACTTACTTCAAAATATTAAATTGAAAAGCGCCTCCAATGTGAGGCGCTTTTTGTTTTTAGATTACTGATTCAGTGAGCGTATAGAGTCACTACATGTTCTCTTCCGCAAACTCAGCTAGTCGGCTACGCACCACACCATTGAGGTGGATGTTGGCACTGCCTTCGAAGTTTTTAAAACGCTCAACCATGTAGGTTAAGCCTGAAGTCACAGGGGTTAGGTAAGAAGAATCTATCTGCGCTAAGTTACCTGAGCAGACGATCTTAGTACCTTCACCACAACGGGTGATGATGGTTTTTATCTGTGAAGCGGTGAGGTTCTGACACTCATCCAAAAGCACAAAGGCATTTTGAATCGAGCGGCCACGCATGAAGTTGATTGATTTGAACTGGATATTGGCTTTGTCACAGATGTACTTCATCGAGCCTTCTGTGCAGTGGTCGTTCTTGTGCAGCGCTTCCAGTGTATCGGTCACTGCGGCTAACCAAGGCAACATTTTCTCTTCCTCTGTACCCGGAAGGAAACCTATCGATTCACCAATATCAGGGGTGTTGCGGGTTACGATGATCTTATCGAATTGCTTACGTTCAATGGTTTGTTCAAGTGCAGCAGCCATAGCAAGCAGTGTCTTACCACTACCTGCGGCGCCAGTGAGAATCACAAGATCAATATCAGGGTCGAGCAGCGCATCAATCGCCATGCCTTGATAGACGTTCTTTGGTGTGATGTCCCATGCTCTGCGATTCATCAATCTTTCGCGGCTGAGGTCTCTCAGGGTAATGCTTTCCGGCTCAATCTCCTCGACTCGAGCGGCAAAGTCACTTTCTTCGTCAATCACATATTGGTTGAGGAAGGTTGGCTCGAACGGCGCTCTTGCTAAGGTGTGCAGCGTCTTGCCGCCTAAACTTCTGCTCTCGACATTATCGATACCATCCCAAAATGAGCCTTCCAGTTGTTGGAAGCCTTTGGTGAGGTATTGGATATCATCAATCAGTTGGTCAGTTTGATAGTCTTCAACAAAACGTACACCGGCGCCTTTTGCTCGTAAACGCATATTGATGTCTTTGGTGATGAGAACCACTTCGCGTGGTGCGCGTTTATTTTGAAGATAGAGGACAGCGTTGAGGATTCGGTTATCGCCCGCCTTGTCATCGGCAAAGGCTTTGATGCTTTCTTGAAGTTCGTAGTCAGCGAGTATTGAAATACTGCCAGATGCATTTATGTCTTTAGAAAAAGGGATGCCTTCCGATATTTGG
Source organism: Vibrio sp. 10N.261.55.A10 (assembly GCF_041470825.1). Lineage (NCBI taxonomy): Bacteria > Pseudomonadati > Pseudomonadota > Gammaproteobacteria > Vibrionales > Vibrionaceae > Vibrio > Vibrio sp. 10N.261.55.A10. The sequence goes on from NZ_JBFRNC010000012.1 coordinate 48,234, forward strand.
TCTGGTGTGGCTTCCCTGAACAGGTCTTCGAGCGTTCGAATAGCAATTCTCGCATCTCGAGCAACGTCTCTTTTACTGTCTTTGATTCTGTCGAGTTCTTCTAGCACTGTCATGGGGATAACGACATCGTGCTCTTGGAAAGAAAATATAGCGAAGGGTTCGTGAAGTAGGATATTGGTGTCTAAAACAAATAGCTTCCGGTTGGTCTCGCCCATAGCATCTCCTTGCCGACGTGCGGCTTGCCTTGCATTCATTGAACGTAGATAAAGCTCATATAAAGATTAGTATCTGATTCTGGTGATAGTCAACTACTCACCTAAACTTCATCTAGAGGAACAGCACCATATCGTTACGAGTGAATATGGTGTATTCGTTTGAGAGCAGCAATCTGCTACCTATAGATTAACCATGAATTTTTGACAGTTTGATTGCACTGGCGAAAACAGAAAAAAAGCATGAAATCATCTCCTTTAGGCGTGACCTAAATCACAGCATCGAGTAAGATTAGCGACCTTTTTCTGCACCATTTTCTCGAGATATTTATTATTGAGAGCGCACTTAAAAAGTGGCTGCAAACTAGACATTTTTGGCTATATTTTTAGTTCAGGAGCGATAACGTTCTTGTTTGAAACTGCAGTTAAGAAGACCAAATTCCAACTATAAGATTGAGGTAGTCGATTCATGACATTTGCTTTGGGGCAACGCTGGATAAGCGATACGGAGAGCGATTTAGGTTTAGGTACCGTTGTAGCAATGGATGCTCGCACAGTGACACTAATGTTTGCAGCGTCAGAAGAAAACCGTGTTTATGCACGTACTGATGCTCCCGTAACCCGAGTAACGTTTAATGTAGGCGATGTCATCGAATGCCAAGAAGGTTGGTCTCTGTCTGTCGAAGAAGTTATCGAAGACAAAGGGCTGCTAACCTACTTAGGTACTCGCGAAGATACCCAAGAAACAGAAGTCACTCTGCGTGAAATCTTCTTAAGCAACCAGATCCGCTTTAACAAGCCACAAGATAAGCTATACGCAGGTCAAATCGACCGTATGGATAACTTTGTGTTGCGTTACCGTGCGCTAAGCAACCAGTACCAACAACACAAGAGCCCGATGCGTGGCTTGTGTGGTATGCGTGCTGGCTTGATCCCTCATCAGCTATACATCGCTCATGAAGTGGGTCGTCGTCACGCTCCGCGCGTTTTACTGGCTGATGAAGTGGGCCTAGGTAAAACCATCGAAGCGGGCATGATCATCCACCAACAGGTGCTGTCTGGCCGTGCTGAACGCATTCTGATTGTGGTTCCTGAAACTCTACAACACCAATGGTTAGTAGAGATGATGCGCCGTTTCAACCTGCATTTTTCTATCTTCGATGAAGAGCGTTGTATTGAAGCGTTTGCTGAATCAGACAACCCGTTTGATACCCAGCAGTACGTTCTGTGTTCTTTGGACTTCCTACGTAAGAGCCGTAAGCGCTACGAGCAAGCACTTGAAGGCGAGTGGGACTTGTTGGTTGTCGATGAAGCGCACCACCTTGAGTGGAGCCAAGACAAACCAAGCCGTGAATACCAAGTGGTTGAAGGCTTAGCGGAAAATACGTCTGGTGTGCTACTACTAACAGCAACGCCTGAACAGCTTGGTCGTGAGAGCCACTTTGCACGTCTGCGTCTGCTTGATCCTGATCGCTTCTACGATTACGAAGCATTCGTTGAAGAAGAAGACCAATACGCACCGGTTGCTGATGCAGTAACGGCTCTGTTCTCTGGAGTGAAGCTTGAAAACAGCGCGAAGAACCAGATTACGGAACTGCTTTCTGAGCAAGATGTTGAGCCTCTATTCCGCGTTATCGAAGGTGATAGCAGCGAAGAAGAGCAAGCGTTAGCTCGCCAAGAATTGATTGATAACCTTATGGATCGCCATGGTACTGGCCGTGTTCTTTTCAGAAACACACGTGCTGCAATCAAAGGCTTCCCTAAGCGTAATGTAAACCTACTGCCGATGGAGATTCCAACGCAGTACACAACCTCAATGCGTGTATCTGGCATGATCGGTGGCAAAATGGCTCCCGAAGCTCGTGCAATGAAGATGCTGTATCCAGAAGAGATCTTCCAAGAGTTTGAAGGTGAAGATTCAAGCTGGTGGCAGTTCGACTCACGTGTTAACTGGTTGATTGAAAAGATCCAAGACAAGCGCAGCGAGAAAATCCTAGTGATCGCCTCTCGTGCAAGTACGGCTCTTCAATTAGAGCAAGCACTGCGTGAGCGTGAAGGTGTACGTGCAACTGTATTCCACGAAGGCATGTCGATTCTAGAGCGTGATAAAGCTGCGGCTTACTTTGCTCAAGAAGAGGGCGGCGCTCAGGTTCTTATCTGTAGTGAAATCGGCTCTGAAGGTCGTAACTTCCAGTTCGCTAACCAACTTGTGATGTTCGATCTTCCATTCAACCCAGACTTGCTTGAGCAACGTATTGGTCGTTTGGACCGTATTGGTCAGCTGCGTGATATCGACATTCATGTTCCTTACCTAAAAGGCACATCACAGGCGATTCTTGCGCGTTGGTTCGATGAAGGTCTGAACGCATTTGCAGAGACGTGCCCAACGGGTCGCACGGTTTACGATAAGTACTCAGATGTTCTTATTGAGATGCTGGCTTCTGGTAACACTGAGCAACTTGATGAAGTGATTGAAGAGTCTGCCAAGCTAAATCAAAGCCTGAAATCAGATCTAGAAAAAGGCCGTGATCGCCTATTAGAAATGCACTCAAACGGCGGCGACAAAGCGCATGAAATTGCAGAGAAGATTGCCTCGACTGACGGCGACACTAACCTAGTAACGTTTGCACTAAGCCTGTTCGATACGATTGGCTTGAACCAAGACGACAAGGGTGAGAATGCTCTGGTTGTAACGCCGTCTGAGCACATGATGGTGCCAAGCTACCCAGGCTTACCATACGAAGGCGCAACCATCACGTTTGATCGTGATACTGCGCTTTCTCGTGAAGACATGAACTTCATTAGCTGGGAACACCCAATGATTCAGGGCGGTATCGATCTGCTACTGAGTGAAGGTGTTGGTGCATCAGCGGTATCACTACTGAAAAACAAAGCGCTGCCAGTGGGTACTATCCTGCTTGAGCTGGTTTACCTTGTGGATGCGCAAGCGCCGAAACGCAGCGGTATCAGCCAGTTCTTGCCTAAGACGCCAATTCGTTTGATGATGGATGGCCGTGGTAATGACTTATCAGCTCAGGTTGAGTTCGACAGCTTTAACCGTCAATTAAGCCCTGTAAACCGTCACCTAGCGAGCAAGCTAGTTAACTCGGTACAAGGTGAAATTCACAAGCTAATCGAAGCGGGTGAGACGCACGTACTTCCTAAAGTGGAAGAAGTGCGTGAACAAGCTCAACGAGATATGCAGACTAACCTGAACGGTGAATTAGAGCGTCTACAAGCGCTTAAAGCCGTGAATCCTAATATTCGTGATGAAGAGCTAGAGGTAATCGAAGCTCAAATCAATGAACTGACCGGTTACATCAGCAAAGCTCAGGTTCAGCTAGATTCATTACGCTTGATTGTGGTTTCTCACAACTAGTTTTGAATTAGCGAAATGCTTCAACGAAATAAGGCCTTCATTATGAAGGCCTTATTTGTATCTGTAGCTTAATTAACAATTCAAGTAGCTGGTTACATTAACCACTTCCACCAAACAAATACCGCTAGGAAACCAAATAGGTAAACAAGACCTGCTACAGACAACCATTTTAGTTTGCTGCCAATGGCTAGTGCTTCTGGAAGCTTAGCCTTATTCACTAGGATGAAGTTAAGCAGCGCGAAGAATGGCGTTGTTGCAAACGCGAGTACCATTGCGAAATCGAGCATAGGCATCAGTGCTGCGCTAAAGAACATCACAATCGCGAGTGCCGCGATAGAGACAATGATTATCCAGCCTTGCAGCATTCTTGGGCTTGAATCTTTTTTGAATAATAGACGTTGTGATTCAGCAAGCACGCGTGAGTAGCCATCGATAACGGTAATGGTGCTACCAAAGATACAGAAGAAAGCGATAAGAGCGATTAACGGGCGAGACCATTCACCAATTGTCGAAGCGTAGATGCCGACCAATTGATGAGTAAAGCCAACACCGGAGCGAGACAGTTCAACTCCCGAACCGTGAAGTACTAGCGCGCCTAACGCAACGAATACTAAAGCAAGCAGCGCCGTACCAATGTAGCCAACGTTAAAGTCGAACAGCGCTGATTGTGCGGTCACTTCCTGCTTCTCTTTTTGGCTTTTTAGCCACATAGAGGTGATGCTTGATATTTCGATAGGCGCAGGCATCCAACCCATGGTCACCACGATAAAACCAATAGCAGCCAATGACCAAGGCGACGGTGGAACAAAAGCAGCATCAGGTTCGACTGGAGAGCCGATAGCAATGGCGACTGCAGCTAAGGTTGTGATGGTTAAGATCGCCATGATCGCTTTAGATAGTGTATCTAGAGCACGATAATGGCCAGCAAACAGAATGATCAAACAGGTCGCTAAAACGATCATGCACAAGGTGCTAGTGGCTAAATCGAAAGGAACAAAGTAACTGAGTAGGCTTGCACTGAATAATAGCAGGGCAGCGGTATTCACGACCGCAGATATGGCACTCAAGATCGAAAAGATCACAAGGTATGGGCGGCCTAGGTTAGAGTAACCTTCCACCAAGCTTTGACCCGTTCCTAGCGTGTATTGGATGCCGGCTCTGAAGAATGGATATTTAAATACGTTAACGAGGATAATGAGAGCGGCAAGCTGCCAACCATAAATCGCACCCGCCTTGGTTGAGGCGACTAAGTGAGAACCACCTACAGCCGCTGCGGCCATCATAACGCCTGGGCCAAGAGACTTAATTAAACTTGATAGGGGAGCTGAGGTTGGTGTTTTTGTGTTGGTGGTTTTAACCGTACTTTCCATCATTTTTCCTTTGATGCTGACTTCTTATTATCTGTTACCCTATCAATACCATGTTTTGTAAAGCCGTCAACTTTTATGTACGAAAATATTGAAAATTGTATTTATTTATAAACGAATCAACCGTGAATTATTTGTTCACTAGCAATTAAGAGGCTTCAATGGCGTTAGAACAGTACACACCACCACGTGAACCGTGGATTGATATTGTTTATCAAGATGACGATATTCTTGTGGTGAACAAGCCTGCAGACCTGCTTTCTGTTCCGGGTAGGTTACCTGAGCATTACGACAGCATGTGGAGTCGGTTAGTTGTCGAATTTCCAGAGATTCAAGTCGTTCATCGATTGGACATGTCGACCTCAGGCTTGATGCTGCTCGCTAAACACAAACAAGCTGAGCGTCATTTGAAGAAGCAATTTCAATATCGACTGACACACAAACTCTATTACGCCCGAGTATGGGGTTCAGTAGAAGAAGCTGAAGGTTTGATTGACCTCCCTCTTATTTGCGATTGGCCAAACCGGCCGAAGCAGAAAGTGTGTTTCGAGGATGGTAAATCATCTCAGACTCGTTATGTGGTAGAACAGCAAGAACTCCAAACGACTTTACTTAAGTTACTGCCAATTACCGGGCGTTCTCACCAATTGAGAGTGCATTGCATGGAAATAGGCGCACCGATTGTGGGTGATGAGTTTTATGCAACGCCAGATGCATTTATCTATAGCGAGAGGTTAGCTCTGCACGCGTGTGAACTCAGTTTTTATCACCCGGCCAATGATCAGTTATTCAAAGCCTTTGTTCCGTGTGAGTTTTATCCTCAAGCATCGCCACAAATCGAACAGCACTTTGAAATTGCGCCTGAGCTTCCAGACTACAGTAAGCTAAAAGCTTAGAATGGACTGATTCATAGATCTAACCAAGGAAGAAGAATGCCAACGCTGAAAGTTGTGTTTCTCGATAGAGCGACTATCCCATCTCAAATTCATTTAAAGCCTCTGAGCTTTGAGCATGAATGGGTAGAGTATGATTTCACAGCTCCTGAGCAAGTATCAGAGCGAGTTGAAGAAGCTGATGTGGTGATCACTAACAAGGTAGTGCTCAATGAGTCGAATCTCGCTGGTGCGAAAAAACTCAAGTTGATCGCGGTTTCAGCGACCGGTGTCAATAATGTCGATGTGGAATACTGCAAATCTAAAAACATTGCAGTGACAAACGTGCAAGGCTATGCGATTCAATCGGTTCCTGAACATGTCATCGCAATGCTGTTTGCACTTAAACGAAACCTTGTTGGTTATCATAAAGACATTGAGGCGGGCGAGTGGCAAAAGGACAAGCAGTTCTGCTTCTTTACTCATCCGATTCAAGATGTGGCTGGCAGCACACTGGGGTTGATGGGGAGTGGCAGCTTAGGTCAAGCCACCGCAATGTTAGCCAAAGCGATTGGTATGAAGGTGATGTTTGCCGAGCGAAAAGGAGCAGAGTCTTGTCGAGAAGGGTATCTACCTTTTGATACGGTATTGAAGCAAGCGGATGCGATCAGTCTACATTGCCCATTGACTGATGCGACCCAAAATCTGATTTCAGAGCGAGAGCTCACAATGATGAAATCGAGCGCGGTATTAATTAATGCCGGGCGCGGAGGTCTAGTAGATGAACAAGCCCTAGTTGAGGCTTTGAAAAAACATGAGATTGCAGGCGCAGGTATGGATGTGTTTACACAAGAGCCAGCCGACAACTCAAATCCACTATTGGCTAATAGCCACTTACCGAACTTATTACTCACTCCACATGTGGCGTGGGGCAGTGACAGTTCAATTCAAAAGCTGTCTGATATCTTAATCGACAATATTGATGGGTTTGTTGCGGGTAATCCGCAGAACTTAGTGAGTTGATTGAAGAATTAAATTGCGTGAACGAAAAACAAAAAAGGTTGGCTTTTAGGCCAACCTTTTTAGATCGTTGTGTCGATTAAGTGATTTAGCCTTGCGGCTTAACTACCAATACATTGATTGGTGAGTTCTGTACCACTTTGCTTGCAACAGAACCAAGCACAACTTTGTCGATTTTCGAACGCTTATGGCTAGGCATCACGATAAGGTCAGCGCCCAGTTTTTCTGCGTAATCTAGAATCGTTGTGTAAGTCTTGCCTTCGGCAACGTGAACTTTATACACCACTTCATCGTCAATGTGCTTGTCAGCAAACTCTTTCAGCTGATTTTTAACATCAAGCTTCATTTGGTTCGCTGCATCTTTCGGGAAGTAAGACGCCACCATCGACATGTGAATGCCTGGTAGTACGTTCAGAATGTGGATTTCAGCATTGCTGTGTTTTGCGTGCCATACCGCCAGTTCGACTGCCTTATCAGAAAAGCCTTTGTCATTAAGATCAACAGGAACAAGGATTTGTTTATACATGTATTCGTCTCTTTTTAATCAGCGCTAAGCTTTCACTTAGCACTGTAATTATCCTTTCCATGTAATAAAGCCAAATAGCGCTAAGCACTACTCAGCCTTATCCATTACGCGCTAATCTCATCCTTACGAGCACGTCTTCTTTGGTTCATCGCTAAACCAATCAAAATGATCAGAGCTGGTAAGAATACCCACTCTTTCATTGGTCGATCTGCATCTTGGATAACGGATTTGATTTCCCAATCGAAATCAATACCAGCCGCTTCTGCTGGGCTACCGAACTCAACCATATCAACAATCATCTTGCCTTCTGATTCAGTCAGCATTAGACCCATAGAGGCAATACGATCTTCACTTGAGGTCGCAGAATCTTCAAACGGCAGGCGAACTGTCTTTTCAGAATAGTCACCTTCTAAGTTTTCGCCACCCACTCTAAGTTCAAGTGATTGTCCCACATCCAGCTTTTCCGTGATTTGAGCAATCTCAACTCCAGGTGAAAGAACTTTCTCTGGGTAAATCATGTCCCACCAGAAGCCAGGGCGGAAGAAAGTGAAGGTTAATGCAATAAGCAGCACCGTTTCCCACCACTTGTTCTTGGTGAACCACCAACCTTGTGTTGCAGCTGCGAAGATAAGTACCGCAGTCACAGATGAGAAAATCGTTAGTGCTAAGTGCCACCAAGAATCAATGCCCATCAGTAGTAGTTGAGTATTGAAGATGAACATGAAAGGTAGAATTGCGGTACGGATATCATAGGTGAAGCCTTGGATACCAGTACGAATCGGATCTGATTTCGCAATTGCCGCTGCTGCAAACGCCGCGAGACCTACCGGAGGTGTATCATCCGCAAGAATACCGAAGTAGAACACGAATAAGTGAACCGCAATCAATGGAATGATCAAGCCGTGCGCAGCGCCTAGGGTCACGATTACCGGAGCCATCAGCGTTGATACAACGATGTAGTTCGCCGTTGTTGGCAAGCCCATACCTAAGATCAAGCTGATTACTGCAGTGAATAGCAACATAAGAATGATGCTACCGCCTGAGATAAACTCAACGAAGTCCGTCATTACTAGACCGATACCCGTTAGAGTCACCACGCCTACAACCGTACCTGCAGCCGCTGTCGCGACACCGATACCAATCATGTTACGTGCGCCTGAAACCAAGCTCTCTGCGAGATCAACGAAGCCAGCTTTAGTTTGCTCTGCAAGATCGTCTGATTTGTTCATCAGAGTCATTAACGGACGCTGAGTGATCAGAATGAAGATCATGAACACGGTCGCCCAGAATGCCGACAGACCTGGAGAGAAACGTTCAACTGTTAAACACCAAACAAGCACCACGATAGGCAATAGGAAGTGCAGGCCAGACTTAATTGTTGGACCTGGATCCGGAACTTCTTTGAGATCCGCATCGATTTCCATGCCGCCTTCAGCTGCGTATTTTGCTGATACACGAACCAGAGCGACATAAGCGACTAATAGAGCCACCGTTACGATTGGTGTTGCAGCATCGCCAAAGACATCTTTCGTCCAACCGACACCGTAGTAAACTGCGGCACTGATAACACACAGACCTAAAATGGTACCCGTGAAAGACAGTAAGCTTTGTACGATAGTTGGTGTGTGGCGACGAGGTAGGCCAGTCATACCTGCTTTACATGCTTCTAGATGAACAATGTAAATCAGAGCGATGTAAGAGATCAGAGCGGGCAGTAGCGCGGCTTTGATTACTTCTACATACGAAATGCCCACATACTCAACCATCAAGAAGGCTGCTGCACCCATGATAGGTGGTGTTAATTGACCATTGGTTGAAGCCGCGACTTCTACCGCACCGGCTTTTGTGCCCGGGAAACCAACACGCTTCATTAGCGGGATAGTAAAGGTACCCGTGGTTACCACGTTCGCGATAGATGAACCTGATACCAAACCAGACAGACCTGATGCGACAACGGCTGCTTTCGCTGGGCCGCCTTTCATGTGACCAAGCAGTGAGAATGCAACTTTAATAAAGTAAGCACCGGCGCCAGCACGTTCTAGCATTGCACCAAACAGTACAAACAAGAATACGAATGACGTTGATACGCCAAGTGCCACACCGAATACACCTTCAGTTGTTAGCCACAGATGCGACATTGCCTTGTTCAGGCTCGCACCTTTGTGGGCAATAACGTCCGGCATGTGAGGGCCGCCAAAGGTATAAAGTAGGAATACTGCTGCCACAACCATAAGAGGTGGACCCAAAGCGCGTCGTGTTGCTTCAAGCAGTAAAACCATACCGAATACAGCCGCAACAATATCGAATGTTGTTGGTGCGCCCGATCGCTCAGCGAGTTCAGTATAGAAAATATAGATATAAGAAGCTGAAAAGCTACCTACAAGCGCTAATATCCAGTCGACTGCGGGGATGCGATCCCTAGGCGAATTCTTCATAGCTGGATAAGCGGTAAAGGCTAGGAAAATAGCAAAGGTAAGGTGAATTGCTCGAGCTTCAGTGTCGTTTAAAATTGCGAAGTTAAAAATGAACGGCAGCGGAGATGCATACCAAAGTTGGAACAGTGACCAACATAGAGGCACAAACCATAAAATACGGCCTTGGATACCACGAGGGCTACGCGCACCAGTATCTGATTGTGCCACCATTTCTTGCACATCTGGAGACGGTGATGTTGTCTGCGTCATGTACTTTATCCTTATTATTGATGGTCTGCCTTTTCTTACGAACAACCAAACGTTATTTATTTCCTATCTAGTGTAGTGAATGGATAGGGAAATGCGTTTTTTGTTCGTCTTTGTCTTAGGCTTGATACGAAGGTAAGTCCTCCAAATTGGAGAAACTTAAAGGGCTGTTCTTTTCACTTAAATTATTTTTATAAAACGTGAAAAGCCAATAAGGAGGGCTAGCCTCCTTATTGGTGTAGTAGGCTTAAAGTAGAGTTACTTTAGAAGGCCCACTTCTTTGTAGTATTTTGCTGCGCCTGGGTGAAGAGGGATAGAGATACCCGCTTTAACCATGTCTTCTTTTTTCAGGTTAGCAAATGCTGGGTGTAGGCGTTTGAAAGTGTCAAAGTTTTCAAATACTGCCTTAGCAACGTTGTATGCAACTTCTTCAGAAACGTCTGAAGTTGTTACCATAGTAGCTGCAACACCGAAGCTGTTTACGTCAGCGTCAGTACCACGGTACATACCAGCAGGAACTGTGCTGTAAGCGTAGTATGGGTTTTCAGCTACGATCTTGTCGATCTGTGGACCTGTTGCTGAAACCAGTTTTGCATCACAAGACGTTGTTGCTTCTTTGATTGATCCGTTCGGGTGACCAACCATGTAGATGAATGCATCAATCTTGTTATCACAAAGTGCTTGTGAACGCTCAGAACCTTTAAGTTCAGAAGCAAGCTTGAAGCTGTCGTTAGTCCAGCCCATAGCGTCCATTACAACACCCATCGTTGCACGGTCACCAGAACCTGGGTTACCAATGTTTACACGCTTACCTGCTAGGTCAGACACATTGTTGATGCCAGCATCAGTACGAGCGATGATGTTGAACGGTTCTGTATGTAGAGAGAACATCGCGCGAAGTTTCTTGTATTCGCCCTGATCTTTGAACTTACTTGTACCGTTGTAGCCGTGGTATTGCCAGTCCGATTGAACAACACCGAAATCTAGTTCACCAGCACGGATGGTGTTAACGTTGTAGATTGAACCACCAGTAGACTCTACAGAACAACGAATGTTGTGGTCTTTGCGGCCCTTGTTCACTAGCTTACAAATCGCACCACCAGTTGGGTAGTAAACACCCGTAACTGAACCAGTACCAATCGTGATGAACTCTTGAGCGTTAACAGCGCCAGCGCCCATTACAGCAGCTGCAATAGCACCAACTTTAATAAGTTTGGTAAATGCCATGAATTTCCCTTCCTTTATTCATTATTAACCCTGAAACAAGTGTAGTTGCTTCAGGAGTTTCCTATTTGGAAACGGCACCTTTTTCAATCCATGTGATGAAAAAGTGGCTGAATAATATCAAAAATTGGCAGAAAATTACTCGAATGTTAAAAGATATAGCTAAAAAATCTAACAAATGATGTCTTGATCTCGTGTTTGATTTGCTACTGAGTTTTTTAAAATCAATGGTTTAGTGTGATTTTGGAAGGGAGGTATGGATATTCTAGGATGTGATTTGGATCACGAAGCAAATAGATACTCGTGATCCATTAATAAGGCTGATAGTTATGAAACAGCGATCAATTATCCTGCGTATTCAAACAGTTCACACACTGAATCAAACAGTTGCTTAGTGGTAACCGATAACGTTGGGGTAATGAAGATAGTATCATCACCTGCGACTACGCCCAGTATACCTTCCGACTTACCTAGTGAGTCTAATAAACGAGCAATCAGCTGCGCCGCACCAGGACCTGTGTGTATCACCACCAATGCATTGTTGTGGTCAATATCTAGTACTAATTCTCTTAGAGAGCTAGAAACGGTCGGAACACCTAGCTCAGCAGGAAGACAGTAAACCATCTCCATTTTTGCGTTACGAGTTCGAACGGCACCAAACTTGGTTAACATACGCGAGACTTTAGACTGGTTGATGCTTTCAAAACCTTCGTGTTTTAGGGCATCCACAATTTCGCCTTGTGAGCCAAAACGTTCTTCTTTTAGTAAGGCTTTAAATGCACGAACTAAGTTGTCTTGCTTTTCTGTATTGCGCATATGTCATTCTTATTCATTAACAAAGATGTTTGCATATTTTCGCATACATATTCAATTTTAGCCAAAACATCCCTGTAATTTGTTAGTCATATCACTGTAAATATTTAATAGAATAATGTGTTATTTGCGACGACTTATTTTGTTATTTCAGTCGATTATCGCCATAATGCGAACTTGCTGTGTAGCACGGTTTTATTGACTTGCGCGAAGTCGCAAAGCTAGCGTTAATTGATTGTAATCACTTTGTGATTAATATAGTTTTTTAACTTAGATTTAGCTCAAGAATTACCCTACAAAGAATCTATAAGAGAAAGCTCTCAAGGAGAATAACAATGAAAGTAGCTGTTATTGGTGCCGCTGGTGGCATCGGTCAAGCCCTAGCCCTACTACTTAAGAACCGCCTACCTGCTGGTTCAGATCTTGCACTTTACGACATCGCTCCGGTAACACCGGGTGTTGCTGCCGATCTTAGCCATATCCCAACGCCTGTTTCGATCAAAGGTTACGCGGGTGAAGATCCAACACCAGCACTAGAAGGTGCGGATGTTGTACTTATTTCAGCGGGTGTTGCTCGTAAGCCTGGTATGGATCGTGCGGATCTTTTCAATGTGAACGCTGGCATTGTTAAGTCTCTTGCAGAGAAAATCGCAGTTACTTGTCCGACTGCTTGTGTTGGTATCATTACTAACCCAGTAAACACAACAGTGCCAATCGCGGCTGAAGTACTGAAGAAAGCGGGCGTTTACGACAAGCGTCGTCTATTCGGTATTACGACTCTTGATGTGATTCGTTCTGAAACGTTCGTTGCTGAACTAAAAGACAAAGATCCAGGCGACATCCGTGTTCCTGTTATCGGTGGTCACTCAGGCGTAACGATTCTTCCTCTACTTTCTCAAGTTGAAGGCGTAGAGTTCACTGATGAAGAAATTGCAGCGCTAACGACTCGCATCCAAAATGCAGGTACTGAAGTAGTAGAAGCTAAAGCTGGCGGCGGCAGTGCGACACTGTCTATGGGTCAAGCGGCTTGTCGTTTCGGTCTTGCACTAGTTAAAGCACTTCAAGGTGAAGAAAACGTGATTGAATGTGCATACGTTGAAGGTGAAGGCGAGCACGCTCCATTCTTCGCACAGCCAGTTAAACTAGGCAAAGAGGGCGCTGAAGCGATCCTTAGCTACGGTGAGCTAAGTGACTTCGAACGTAACGCTTTAGATAGCATGCTTGAAACGCTAAATGGTGACATCGAGATTGGTGTTGAATTCGCTAAATAAGCGAAACGCTATTTAACTCAGACTTAAGTGTCTCGTCCTAAAATACGT
>NZ_JBFRNC010000013.1:0-950 GCF_041470825.1 Vibrio sp. 10N.261.55.A10
TCGAAACTGATATCGATGTCACCATTGAAGTTCTCATCTGGCGTAATCGTGAAACTGCCATCGTCGTTAGCTACAACTGTCGCATCACCGTCGACCGTTAGGCTGCTGGCCGTCAAGTCATCGCCTTCCACATCTGATGCTTGAGAAAGCAGCTGCTCTTGGCTTAGACGAATCGAACCGTCTTCATCGATTGAATAAGCTAAGTCACCAGACACAGGCGCATCATCAACCGCTGTTACGCTTACGTCGATGTTTGCTGACACCGTATCGGTGCCGTCAGACACATCAAAACCGAAGTTTACGTCACCATTGAAGTTCTCGTTTGGCGCAAAGGTGTAAGTACCATTACCGTTATCAGTAAGGATACCGTCACCGCCATCGTAGGTCACACCTTCAACAGTTAGGTTGTCGCCTTCAATATCAGTAGCACCGGTTAACAGGTCAGCATCGGTGAAGATCAACGTGCCATCTTCTTCAACGCTGAACTGTTGATCTTGAGGGGCTGGCAGGTCGTTAACTGGGTTAACGGTTAGGTCAGCTGAAGCTTGAACGGTGTTAGTACCATCAGAGATATCGAAGCTGATATCGATGTCACCGTTGAAGTTCTCATCTGGCGTGATGGTGAAGCTGCCGTCATCATTAGCAACGACTGTTGCATCACCGTCAACCGTTAGGCTGCTAGCTGTTAGGTCATCGCCTTCTACGTCAGAAGCTTGCGATAGAAGCTGCTCTTGGCTTAGACGAATCGAACCGTCTTCGTCGATTGAGTACGCTAGGTCACCCGATACAGGCGCATCATCAACGGCAGTTACGCTTACGTCGATGTTTGCAGAGACCGTATCGGTGCCGTCAGAGACATCGAAGCCGAAGTTGACGTCGCCATTGAAGTTTTCATTCGGAGCAAAGGTGTACGTACCATTACCGTTATCAGTAAGAATACCGTCGCCACC
>NZ_JBFRNC010000014.1:0-236 GCF_041470825.1 Vibrio sp. 10N.261.55.A10
GTAAGAATACCGTCGCCACCATCGTAGGTCACACCTTCAACCGTTAGGTTGTCACCTTCGATGTCTGTAGCACCTGTTAACAGGTCTGCATCGGTGAAGATGAGCGTGCCATCTTCTTCAACGCTGAACTGTTGATCTTGAGGGACTGGCAGGTCGTTAACTGGGTTAACCGTTAGGTCAGCTGATGCTTGAACCGTATTGGTGCCATCTGAGATATCGAAACTGATATCGATGTC
>NZ_JBFRNC010000015.1:0-22220 GCF_041470825.1 Vibrio sp. 10N.261.55.A10
TCGAAACTGATATCGATGTCGCCATTGAAGTTCTCATCTGGCGTAATCGTGAAACTGCCATCATCGTTTTGAGTAACGGTTGCATCACCGCCAACCGTTAGGCCGCTAGCAGTCAGGTCATCGCCTTCCACGTCAGAGGCTTGAGAAAGCAGCTGCTCTTGGCTTAGACGAATCGAACCGTCTTCATCGATTGAGTACGCTAAATCGCCTGACACAGGTGCATCATCAACCGCAGTTACACTCACATCGATGTTTGCTGACACCGTATCGGTGCCGTCAGAGACATCGAAGCCGAAGTTTACGTCGCCATTGAAGTTCTCATTTGGCGCAAAGGTGTATGTACCATTACCGTTGTCGGTAAGAATACCGTCACCGCCATCGTAGGTCACACCTTCAACCGTTAGGTTGTCGCCTTCAATATCAGTCGCACCTGTTAACAGGTCTGCATCGGTGAAGATGAGCGTGCCATCTTCTTCAACGCTGAACTGTTGATCTTGAGGTACTGGCAGGTCATTAACTGGGTTAACGGTTAGGTCAGCTGATGCTTGAACCGTATTAGTACCATCTGAGATATCGAAGCTGATATCGATGTCGCCATTGAAGTTCTCATCTGGCGTAATCGTGAAGCTGCCGTCATCATTAGCTACAACCGTTGCATCTCCACCAACCGTAAGGTCGCTAGCTGTCAGGTCATCGCCTTCAACATCTGACGCTTGCGATAGCAATTGCTCTTGGCTTAAACGGATAGAACCGTCTTCGTCGATTGAGTACGCTAGGTCGCCAGACACTGGCGCATCATCAACGGCAGTTACGCTCACGTCGATGTTTGCTGATACCGTATCGGTGCCATCTGACACATCAAAACCGAAGTTTACGTCGCCATTGAAGTTTTCATTCGGTGCGAAGGTGTATGTGCCATTACCGTTGTCGGTAAGGATACCGTCGCCACCATCGTAGGTCACACCTTCAACCGTTAGGTTGTCACCTTCAATGTCTGTCGCACCAGAAAGGAGGTCAGCGTCGGTGAATACAAGAGTTCCGTCTTCCTCGATTTCAAACGTTTTATCTTCAGGAACAGGCGCGTCATTAATCGGGCGTACCGTTAAATCAATTGCGCTGCTAATCGTTTCTTGGCCGTCACTGATGTCGAAAGTAAGGTCAAGTTCACCATTAAAATCAGCTGAAGGAACAACGGTGAAAGTACCATCACCATTGTCTTGAACTGTTGCATCATCACCAACTTGAACGTTAGAAGCAACAAGCTCGTCCCCATCTACATCACTTGCGTATTCGAGTAATTGTTCTTGAGTGAATGTTATGGAGCCATCTTCATCCATGATGTAAGCCAGATCTTGTTCAGCTTCTGGCGCATCATTTTCACTTTCCACTTTGATTTTAAACGTTTCGCTTACCGTTTCAGAATCAAAGTCATCCTCTACTTCGCTAATGGTCTCTTCGTCAGAAGCTTGAACATCAACTGCAAACGTCTCTTCTACTGTTTGTGAATCTAGCTCATCACCAACTTGTTGGTCACCCGACTCTGAAGATGTCGCACTCGGCGCTGCTGAAGTACGCGCAGCTTGGCCTTGTTCTTCATTACCTTCAGCGTCTACACCACCTGTCGCAGCCTCTGCGATATCACCACCTACAGCTTGTGCGCCCGCTCCAGCACCGCCACCACTGCCAGCAGCGTTATCCGAGCCAGCTTCAGAAGCGGCTCCACCAACTACATTGGATTGTGCAGCGTCTGAATCTCCATCACTTTCTGGCGTCTCTTCTTGCACAGCCGCACCAGAAGCAGAGGCATCTTCAGCATTACCTGCACCACTCGGATTTTCGTCTAAAGCCTGGTTAACTTCGTCTGCCGCATCCGCATTTTCAGCACCCGTCGCTATTGTCGACGCAATCGTGTTTTGTTGATTTTGTTGATTCTGTTGTTGGGAGGGCGTACCCGCGTCGTTCGTGTCCGTTTGTTCTACCGCGTCATTTAGATCTTCATTTTGGTTGTTTTGGTTATTTTCGCCTGCCATTACAGCCTCCGTTGCTACTAGCTAACTGATCGTATTTATAGAGGCATTAAAGGACATCATTTTGAAAAACCAATTTTTTTATACAACATTTTTCATAATTTCTTTTTAAAGAGAAAGAATCAAAAAAAATTTGAAAACTGCCTTTAAAGATCCTTAGTTATTGTGATTAAAGCAATTAAGGCAGTGGAGCGATGATAGACATGACGAATTTGTTGCGCTCGGTCGACAACAACCACAAAGGGCTGCAATTGCTATTAGGCGACTTTTACAATGACTTTTCTGACGCAGCCCTAAATATAGAAGCGCTTCATAACGGTAATCATTTTGATGAACTCAATAGTTACTCAAAACGATTGAAGACCATCTTAACGTTGCTTTGCGACCAAGACCTTCCGCCAAAAATGGCCAAATTGGAACACTTGAGTAGACACGAGTTTCCTGCGCCGGAAGATCTAATAGAGGATGTAAAAACTGAATTGCACAACGTCAATCGACAAATCAACCACTTGTTGGATATTAAGGAAGTAATAGATGGCAAGTAACCGAGGTCAGTCATGAGCAATAACCAAATAGAACATCACCTCAGAAAAGCACTCGTTTCCAATAACGAGGCTTCTAAGGTCACAGCTAATGACACTATTGTGCTTGCTAGTGCCATGACCAGCGTTCACAAAACGTTGCTCATTATATTCTTGCTCGCTTTGGTCGCTATTGCGGTGGCGTCACAAGCACGTATCGATATTGTTGTTTCTGTACGTGGCGAACTGCTATTGGAATCGGATGTTGAGAAAGTTCAGCATTTAGAAGGCGGGATATTAGAAGAATTGTTAGTCAGAAAAGGGGAAGTCGTTTATGAGGGCCAACCTATCGCTCGAATACGCTCACTTGACCGTAACACTCAACTTGATACCGTCAATACTGAAATTATTCAGATAGAGCTCGATAAGATTCGTTATGAAAGCTTACGCGACATGATAGAGCCTAACTTCGACGCTTTCATTGAGAAATACCCTGAGCAAGTTCAGGTCAACATGAATACCTGGAGACAAGAATTCTCTAAAAACCGTTCAAATGAAGAACTCATTACACACGATATTAAGCACAAGAACTCGTTGATCAGTTCAATGTTAAAGCGTCGCAAAAGTTCAGAGAATCAACTCTCTCTGATACGTAAGCAGCTCAACATCAAAAACACCCTCTATAAAGAAGAGATGGCGTCTTATGTCGACGTTCTTAACATGAAAGTACAAGAGTCGAATATGGTGCGTGAGATTGAGAACCTTGACGAATCTGTGATGAATGAGCGTTTCCAACTCGACAAACTGGAAAAGCAACACCGTGACTTGGTTGAGAATCGAAACTCTGAGTACCAAGCACAAATCATTCAAGCGAACAAAGACCTCAAGCTAAAGCGAATCTTACAACCGCAGCATTCCGACAAGGTTGATCGCCTAGTCGTCTACTCGCCAGTCGATGGTGTGGTCGATAAACTTCACTTCAATTTCCGTTCTGCTGTGATTCCGCCAGGAGAAAGTATCGCCGATATTGCCCCAATAAATAATTCGTTACACGGTGAAGCGAAGATCCCACGTAAAGACATGGGATTTGTCGAAATTGGTCAGGCAGTGAAAGTAAAAATGGATACCTATAACTTTGCAAAATACGGGTTTGTTGAGGGAACCATCGCCTCAATCAGCCGTTCATCATACGAAGAAGAAGACGCTGAATTCTATTTAGCTGAGATTGAAATTGACCGAAACTTTCTTGAACGAGGAGGCACTCAATACAAGTTATCACCTTACATGGAGTTTACCGCTGATGTGAAAACAGGCTCGCGTCGCGTGATCGAATACGCTGCGAAACCGGTGATGTCAGCCATCGAGGATGCTTTCGATGAGAGATAATCAATGAGCGGTAAACCTTCGTACAATATTTCCATACCCGCCCTACGTCTAAGCATACTATTTAGCGTGGTATTGGCTGCGCTCGCTTTCTATTTATACTTTTCTTGGTCAAAAATAGATTCAGTCGCACAAGTGCAAAGCGCCCCACTGCTCATACAAGCCCAGAAGCTTAATCAGACCATAGAACAAGATATTCAAACTCTGCAACAGTGTTTAAGTACCAACACTTGCGGCACTAACGAATTCAACCTGGTTAACTTGAAGCTTGAAATTAATGAATTTCGCTCTTTAGCCTCGTTGAACAAAACCGAGTTCAGCTTGGTTGGGGCAACTGAATACACACAACTGGAATTGGCGATTAATCGTTTCTCCGATAGCGCAAAAACACGTAACGACGTATTAGGCTTGTACCTTTCATTGACCAATAACTATCTGCAGATGGACGACAACTATCGCACCATGTTTAACAACCATGCAAATGACTTAATGTCAGAAAAAAACGAGTTCTTTATCTGGTTGTTTATGGTGGTCGTGATATTGGCTGTGATTACGATTCTATCCAACTCAGTTGCTATGTTGAAGCTAAAGAAATCCAGTTCTAACGAACGCGAAATCGACTATGAATTCGATGCCCTGTATCAAGAGCTGAAGCAGCTAGATTTACAACGTCTTGAAGAGCTTCTTAATGAAGTTAGCATCAACCCCAAGCAGCGTCAGATTTACTCTCATCTCAAACTTATTTTCAGTAAATTAGAAGACCAAAAGCGCAATAACGATCTCTACAAACAGTTGTATGCGCTGATCGGTTATGAGATTCGCGGAATTACAAACACCATCAACGGTGGTGTCCAATATCTGGTTCAAGAAACCGATGAAAACGGCGTGTTGATGGCGAACGATATTACCTCTGCGTGTAGCACACTATCTGAGTTAGCAGAAAACTATAATCGCTTGATATCACAGGGTACGGAAAGCAAGTCGAAAGAGTTCTCTTTACTGAGCGTGTTATCTGAATTAATGATTCATATCAGTGCCAAAGTACAACGTAATGAAAGCCAACTTGACTGTTTTATCTCTGACAACTTACCGAATCGTGTTGCAGGCCAATCCACCAGCTTATTCTGGATACTGTTCCTTCAACTTTCTAACGCTATTCAACTCAAATCAAATAAGAAACTGTTTGTAACGATTGAATCGGGTGCGGCTTCAGACATGGAAAATACCCGTGTCACCATCAACCTCAACTTCTTATCAACACTGGATGTTTCTGTTGCCAAGCTCAACAAACTCCATTGGAGCGCACACAAAGACCATACAGCCAGCACAGATGACTTAGCGAAAAGCGTTCTGAAGGATTACGGATATTACGAGAGCCACTGGTTCCAGTCAGGGGCTCAGGAACGTTTTCAGATCGAGCTTGATCTTAAGGCTAAGAACTTCCACACAGAGAAAACTCGCTTTGATGGCAAGCGTTTACTCTTGTGTGCTAATACTCAAGTTCGCATCGATGTGATGAAGAAAATGCTCAGTAACTTGGGGCTTGATATCACCGAGATTCGCACTGCAAATGAGCTTTTCTCAGCGGCGAAAACGTTCGGTGATTACGATGCGATAATGTTGACCGATACCTTTGAACCCAACAAGCTGCCGTCGTTGAGCAAGACGGTGAAATCTCAGCTTAAGAACCACCCAAATACCAGGTTACTGTTGTCAGTGACCAACACTCAGCAAGCACAAGAGTGTCATAGCTTCGTCGACAAAATCATCAACGCTCCTGCTATCCCTTACGAGTTCATTCCAAACCTACTCACCATTATGGAAGCGGAAGCATCGGAAGAACAGATGGAAAACAGCTCATTCCTTATCGTAGAGGATGACCGAGTTCAACAAATTTTACTGAAACGAATCTTGACCAAACAAGAATATGAACCAGACATGGTTGGCGATGGCGCCGATGCCGTGAAGCACTTTATGAACAAGCGTTCTGACATCATCTTCATGGATTGCATCATGCCGGGTATGGGTGGCATCGAAGCCACAAAACGCATTCGCCAATTCGAACAAGAAAACGAGAAAAACCCTTGTACCATCATAGGTGCAACCGCATTGACCAGCAGTAACGAACACCAGGCTTGTATTGAGGCCGGAATGGATTACGTAATCAGCAAACCTTATAAAAGCGACCAAATCATCAAGGTGATCAACAAGTATGTGGCGGTACAAAAACTTAACTAGCAGCATCATAGCTGCGCTTACATTAAGCACGACACCTTCAGCATCGGCGACTACCCTGCTTGAAGCGGTAGAGCTCGGCCTGCAAAACAGCCTGTCTCTTCGCGCTAGTGATAAGGGCGTGGAAGAAAACGAGTACAACATTGGTATCAGCCGCTCAAAATTTCTTCCTTCCCTCAATGGTGCTGCCGATACCACATGGAATGAAAATGAAACCTTGCTATCAAGTGTGCCTGATGAAACTTCAAGCTATAACTCGAACAGCTACAGCCTTTCCCTTTCTCAATCGATCTTCAATCTGGGCGATATTTTCAAATATGGGACGGCAAAGCTCGACTTCAACATTGAAGAGATTAAACACGAGAACAAAATCCAAAGCACTATTTCAGAAATCGGCTCTCAATACTTTGAGTATTTGAAAAACAACGCACAAATTAAAGCGACCAAGGTAGAGCTTAAGTCGTCTGAGACGCGTGAACATCAAATGCGACGCAATGTGGAACTCGGCAATACAGCCGCCAGTGAGCTTTACGAAGTGATTGCTCAGAAAGAAGGTGTGTCGAATCGATTGAGAACCTTGCAGAAAGACCGTCGCGTCATTCTCAACGGGCTATCGATTCAGATTCAATACCCTATCACTCCGTCTCAAGATATCTACGAAAGTGTGCCTTTAAAAGAGATAAACGAAACCGAACAACGATCAATCATGGATCAAGCGTTAAAGCTCAACAACGACTTGTTAGTGGCTAAGAAAAACGTCGAGAGAAGCCGCAGAAGCTTAAAAGAGAGCGGTTCGAACTTCTTACCGACAGTATCGCTTTCAGCCAGCTATCGACACGATGACGCCAATAACTTCGACAAAACCGACATTACAGCGACAGGCGAAAGTAACTCAACCAGTGTTGGGTTAAACCTAGCAGTTCCTATCTTGTCTGGTGGCTCTGATTACTACGGCTATCAAAAATCATCGACGGCCATCGAACGTACTGAGCTGCTTTACCAAGATTCGCTTTACACCACACGTAACAGTGTGAATACCTCCGTGCTCAACATTAACGATTTCTCGCAATCTATAAGCAGTTACGAAAACATCATTCGCGCCAACTACGCGTCTTATAAAGGGATCCAAAGAGCCTACCAATTAGGCACGCGTACCATCACCGACTTGCTGGCGGCGGAAAGTAAGCTGTTCAGCGCGTTAAGAGACTATGAAAGCGCACGATACGACTACATCATCGAGACCATCAAGCTTGAGCAAATTAAGGGAATACTCTCAATTCAATCTATCGAAAGCGTGATGCAATTAATGAGTGATATTGAAGGTCGCGACAATCAAGATTTGGTGCCAAAACATCTTCTCTCAACGGAGTCATTGAGAAAAGGAGGTCACAATGCAAACTGAGCAGTTTTCGCAAAAGATCAACATGGCAGATAAGTGTTATCTGACTTTCTCAACGATAATATCGACCCTGTTTGGTTTGGTACTGCCCTTCTCTATTCTGATCATTTTTGACCGAGTGTTACCCAACCAAGCACAAGATACGCTGTTCTTATTGTTCGCGATTATTTTGATTTCCATCTTCCTCGACTACCACTTAAAAAGTCAGGAAGAGAAGATATCTTCCGTTATCATGAGGCAGTTTGAAACCAACCTAACCAACAAGGTATTCCAATCCATCTGTTTGGCGGAAATATCTAAATTCCGTCGTTTGGAACCAGGCGAATACCTAGAACGAATCTCAACCATTCCTGAACTTAAGACCTTCTTTGGTGGAGAATCGGTTCGAGCGCTTATCAACCTTGCTGTTAGCGTGATTACTATACTTATCATCGGTCTCATTAACATATGGGCTGGTATCACCCTTCTAATTGCCTCGGCTGTCTTAGCGATTTTCGCTTGGAGTCTTTCCAAACAGAAAATTGGTAGCTTGCAGAATAAGTCAGACATCGAAGGGTTAACTACCTCCAAAATCATTGAGATCATCTCTAGCCCGCTTGATATTAAAGCGCGAAACATGGAGTACCGCGTTGAAAGCCTGATGACACAAATGGTCGAAGAGCGTGAAGTGGAGAACATCAAATATGAGCAAATCGAGTCGAACTTTGGCTTGATTTTGGCGCTCATCCAACAGCTATCCATTGCTTGCGTTGTTGTGGTCTTGGCGACTGCCGTAATCAATATGGAATCGAGTCAAGGCATCATGGCCGCGATCATCATGCTAACCAACCGTTACTTTGCGCCATATCAACAGGTAATGAGAACCGCGAGCCGCTGGGAGTTAAACAAACTCCATATCCAACGTATCGCTGACCTCCTTGAATTGGCCGCCTCTGTTGAACACCAACATGAAACAACAGAAGTTGAACGTATTTCGGTTAAGTATTCTGAAAAGCAGCGTATCGAGTTCGAACTCGGACAAGCCTATTTGCTGACAGGGAAAAGTGGTTCAGGTAAGACCCACCTCGCTAACTGTATTACGCGTCAGAACAGTGATAGCAAACTCGATATCATGATTAACGACACGCCTTTGGATGACGTCAATTACAACGTTTGGCGTAACAGTGTTCTGATGGTTGATAAGACCAGTTCGTTCGTAGAAGGGACGATTATCGATAACCTCACCTGTTTCCGCCCAAGCTTGAATAACACGGCGTTTGCACTGTGTGAAACCATGAACATCAAAGCTCAAATTGATGGGCTTTCTGCCGGTTTTTATACAGAACTCAAAGGCCATATGCGTAACCCATTCTCACGCCAAGTTGGCTACGCCCTATTATTAGTTCGCGCCCTGCTCGCCAGTAAGCGCGTATTGATATTTGATGACATCGACTGTGTGTTTGATGAGGAATTTGCACGAATGGTTCTCACCAGTACGGCTTATCGAGCCAACGACAAAATCTTGATCATCGCCAGTAATAAAATGGACAAGCTTAACCATCGCCTCAAACGCGTAAAACTTACCGGAGGTGACCAATGAGTATCTTAGTCGACTTCAATAATGTACCGCAACGTGTCTTGGATTTTGAATCCAGCGGATACGACGAACGTTACAGTCAATCGCCACTTATCCGCGGTTTGGCCTACACCTTGATAGCACTCGAATGGGAAGGCACACCCGCGATACTCAGCGATGCTTTTATTCCGAAACACAAAGACAGCGACAGCTTTACAGCAACCATAGAGCGTCTTGGGTATCGCTGTGATGTGACCAAATTAAAGACACTCGATAATATAGATAAACACCCTCAGCCATGCTTTATTGAAATAGAGAATCTAAGTGCGATTTTCTTAGGCACCAAAGATGGAAAGTTGCTGCTGTTTGATTACACGAACAACAACACCATTGAATACCCAATGTGCAAAAAGCCCTGTTTGCTGATTGCGATTAGCGAATATTCTCGTCTGTTCCGCGAGCCACCTCCGGAATCGCAAGACAGAAGCAATTGGATTAAATACGCTTTCTATCGTTATAACAATGAACTTAAAAGCCTGATCATTCTCAGCTTCGTCATCAGTATTCTCGGTGCATTGCAGCCATTCTTTATTATGAGTGTATATAACTTCGCACTGACTTCGAGCTCCGAAGCCACACTCTATTGGCTAACCTTATTCGCCATTATTGTCGGCTTCTCTGAATACTTCTTTAAGAAAATGCGGGTCAACATCATTGCCACTTCCGGTAAAGACCTCGCCGTGCACATCTCGCAAGCCGTTATATCTAAATTGCTTTGGCTACCCTATGCGATGACATCTACTGCTGGGGTCTCTTCTCAGCTAGCTCGTTTGAAAGATATCGATACCTTCCGACGCTTGGTGACTGCCGAATCGACGCTCAGCTATTTTGATATGCCGTTTGTGATCGTATTTATCATCGCCATTGCTCTGATGTCTGGTACAGCGGCATTAGTGGTGATGGGTGGTTTAATCCTGATGTTAGTGTTCTGTATTTACTCTCGCTATATCTACTCGCAAGCCACATCCAAAAGTTCGCGCGCCAATGCGATGGTCTCGTATCAATGGAACGAAATCCTTCGTGGTATCAAAACAATCCAAGGCCTGCCTTTACTTCGTGTCGTTCAATCTCGATTCAGTGCATCGCATATGCAAAGCACCAGCGATGCAGAGAACGTTGCCGTGACTAACAGTAAGATTCAGGCCGCTGGTGGCAGTTTGATTCAAGTGATTGGTACAGCAAGTATCGTGACCGCGGTAATCGGCGTGATGGAAGGTACTTCTGATGCGGGTGCCATGCTCGCAACCGTTATTTTGGTTTGGAAAGCGTTAGGCCCAATCATGGGTATCTATAACTCAATTTCCAAGTTCCAATCGATCAAAGCTTCATCAGCACAGATAAACAACCTGATGTCGATGAATGACGACAAATTGACCTTAGAAAAAAGCCCACCTATTCGCCTGTTCCAAGGAAGCATTGTGGGCAGCGGAGTCAGTCACCGATATGCAGGAGCCGCAACGGGTTTAACTAACTTGGGGTTCAAAATCCCACCCAGTGCCAAAGTGGTCATTTGTGGCCCTACGGGCTGCGGTAAAACCACCTTAATTTCAATCATTGCTGGGTTAGAAGACCGCTATCAAGGCGCTGTATCTGTCGATGGTTACAACATTAAACAGTTCAATAGCTACCGTTATCGCACGTCGATTAACTACATCCCTTTCAATTTGCATATTTTTGAAGGCTCACTTGAGACCAACTTCATTTTACACAACGGACTGATTCCAACAGACAAGATGCAAGAAATGATCAGCTTCTTCGAATTAGATGAATGGCTTCCGGAAGGCTTGGCTACTCAGTTAAGCGTGGATAAATGCAAAAGTCTTCCGAATGGAATTCAACAAAAACTGCGTCTGGTACTTGGCCTAGGTAACTGTGAGCAATCTCTGATTATCATTGATGAACCGTTCAACGGTGCAGAGCAAGAAAACGCTCAATACTTTAATCGCCTGTTCTCCGATAAATTGTTGAATAAGACCGTGATTTTTTCGACTAACGACCCTGGTTTGATCGCAACATCAAACATGAGTTTAGTGTTAGAGCCGGATGGAAATTTGAAATATTTTGGCTTAACAGACAAATACTTAAACAGCTTAAGCTAAAACCTCAACGCTTAATCACAATTCGCTATTTAGGGAAATGGATATAATTGACAAATTCATAAGCGGGAGGGATGATTCGCCCCAATACCACAGGTAACAAGGAAGAATATGTACACATTCGTTGCAGACAAGCTTGATGTAGCTTACTTATCCGCAATTCCTGAAAACCACCAACTTCAGGAGTGCGATGTACCTGAAGAAGAGATGGAGCTTCGAGAGATCGTTGAGGTTTGGTATGAGTCTGCCTTCCTACCCGCTTTCAATCTTCAGAAAATAGACATTGAGAACAAAGCAGAGCTCACCATCGTACAAATGCACGTATTCAGCAATGATACGAGCACACTCGCCTTCCTACTAAAAAACAGAGTGTATCGCGCCGCACTTAACAGAATGCTCGGTATTTGGACATTAGAACCCTCTGCAAAAACCGTATTAGAGCAACTTCTTTTCGAATTAAGCCTCGATAACAATCGTCCTCATTAGTAAGCTTTTTAAGTGATTCATCAATAAGAATAAAATTAAACAAACTGCCAAACGCTATAAATTACTAATAAAAGAACGCATTTCAAAATAAGCTCTGGAATCACAAGAACTTATACCTCTCCCACACTTACGTAAAATTTACCGTTTCAAAGTTTCCATATCGGCATTTTTATTCTACTGTTTTTATATAACGACAGTTGGATGGATCCTTATATGGCGATTACGGTTTGGAATAACCTTTCAGTCAAACATAAACTCTTTGGCTTAGTTCTACTTCCCATTTCATTATTACTCTTCCTAGCAGGTAGACAGGCTTATATATTAACGACTCAGTTAACCGATTTTGAACGAACCAATCAGTTATCTGTCTATCTTCAAGATATTTCTATTTTGTATAGAAGTACCTTAGCCTCTAGCCCTGAAGAGTTTGCTACTCAAAGCAACCAAGTAAAGGCAGAACTTAAAAACCTGTCTCCCATCATTTTTTTAGACGCATCTGGTGAAATGAATCAACTTGTTGCCGATTTCAGCGAAGCGACCTTATCGACGATGCAAGTGACTGACACTTACGATAAATTGGATGCCCTCGAATGGCAGAGCGATTTATACAAGCAACTGTTACTTGAAGTAGAGAAAGTCCCTTTTGAAAACACTAAACGTGAAATTCAACAGCACCTCACTGCCCTTCAACAACTTGAGTGGTTGATGTTTTGGTCGAACGAAGAGTTCAAGCTTGGTAGTTCACTGATTGAGATCTTCCAAATCAGCCAAGAGTACGACCCAGAACTCGCCGAACAGATCAAAACCTTGAGTGAAAGACAGCAATTGTTCTTAGAGCGCTTTGTTTCATTGAACGCCAACGAACATCAAGTTTCTTTGATGGTTGAAGTGTTTCGAAATGATGTGTTCGCTCAAAGCCAAGAGATAAGAAGCGCGCTACTCGACCTAAATACAATCAGCCAACTGACGCCACAAGAAGTGTCTGTCGGCTTAGAAGCGATGAGCGCACGGCTCAACTTATTACAAAGCCTTGGCGGCGTAATCAAGCAAGAGTTTCAACAAGAAGTTGAGCAAGCCATCTATGACGCGCAAATACAACGAACCCTGTTTATTTCAATCGTCGCTTTGCTGGCAGCGATTGTTATGGGTTTAACTCTTAGCTTGGCGAGACAAGTCACTAACAACCTTAATTTGGTGTTAGCTTTCTTAAAAAGCGAAAATGATGACACGCGCCCTTCTTTAGATAAATTAATCCAAGGTAAAGATGAACTCAGTCTGTTTGCTCAGCAAGTTGAACGATTGACCATCGAACGAGAGCTCGCGAAAGAGAGATTGACGGTAGCAAAAGAAGACGCAGAGAGAGCCAAAGAGGATGCCGAACACGCGAAAGACAACGCAATACAAGCCAGCAAAGCAAAAAGTAGCTTCTTGGCCAACATGTCTCATGAAATTCGCACCCCGCTCAATGGTGTTATTGGTATTTCTGAGATCTTGTCTGATACACCGCTGACACCAACACAACGCGATTATGTCGATACCATTGAGACCTCTTCTCAATTGCTATTAAGCCTTATCAACGACATTTTGGACTTCTCTAAGATCGAATCTGGCATGCTGTTGATCAGCCCTCATTCAGCATCAATTCGAGAATCGATTTACGACATAGCCTCTATTGTGGCACCAAAAGCGAAAGAACAAAGAATATCGATTAACGTTGATATCAGCCCTGATACACCGGCACGCGTGATGATAGACGATCACCGTTTAAGACAGATCTTGATGAACTTTATGTCGAATGCGGTGAAGTTTACGGCTGAAGGTGGCGTCACATTATCAATTCAAACGCTCAACAAAGCAGATAACAATGCCACCATTCGATTTGCTGTACGAGATACGGGTATTGGTATCGATTCACTGCAACAAAAACAGATATTTGAACCGTTCGCTCAAGAAGACGATTCAACCACACGTCAATTTGGTGGTACTGGTCTTGGTCTAGCCATCAGTACACAGTTGGTAGAGCTGATGGGTGGTCAAATTCAACTCGACTCCGTCAAAGGTGAAGGAAGCTGTTTCTACTTCGACTTGGTATTGCCTGTTGACTTGATACTGCCAAAACCAAGTACAGCAACGGCTGATATTTATGTGCTGGGTAACGAAAACATGCTCTCCGAGCGAATCGAGTCCGACCTTAACCTTTATGGTTTGAAGGTTACCGATAAAACGAATGATATAACGGCAATTACAGAGCAGCTCTCCACTCAAAAACACACTAAACCTATTACTGTTGTTTTCGCCGAAGATGACGCATTCCTAGCTAATACCCACGCAGATAACTTAGAAAAGCTGCACCAAAACGGCATCACTATCTGTTTGATACGTTCCTTCTTAAGTGAGCCAGCGGATCTTGGTGACAGCGTTACTGCACAAGTCGCACAGCCCCTACTCGGCTTGCGTTTAATTAAAGCTATTGAGCTTTGTGATACACGAGGTTTGGCGGAACTATCAGAAGCAAGCCAGACATCAGTCGAGATCCAACACAAAATCCTCATCGTTGAAGACAACAAGATCAACCAAAAAATTGCTGGTCTTCATGTCGGTAAAAGTGGTTTTGAATTCGAGTTCGCTAATAATGGTCAAGAAGCTGTGGACATGTTCACCGCAAATCCTCATTACGCGGCGATACTCATGGACTGCATGATGCCGGTTATGGATGGCTTTGATGCAACAAGCAACATCCGAAGAATTGAAAAAGAAACAGAAGCGACGCGACGCATCCCTATCATTGCATTGACCGCCAGTGTCATCGATGACGATATTCAGAGGTGTTTCGACGTTGGTATGGATGACTATGTACCAAAACCATTCAAGTTCGAAATGCTTAAAGAGAAAGTACTCACCGCGGTAGAAGCTATGCCACTACCAGCTTCCTATAAAGCTCAACCTAAGAAACAACCTGCAACTGTCACTCCAATTATCAACGGGGCTGCGACCAAACGTACTTTGCCTGAAGAAGCGGAACAAAACGCAATTCCGAGCAAATCAGAGAGAATCTTGCTAGTCGAAGACAACCGCGTCAATCAAAAAGTAGCTTCTATCATGCTGAAGAAGGCCGGATATGCCTTTGAAATTGCAGACAACGGACAAATTGCCGTTGATATGTACCAGAACGACAGTAGCTTCGACATTATTTTGATGGATTGCATGATGCCTGTTATGGACGGTTTCACGGCAACTAAGGAGATTCGAGAACACGAGAAAAACCAAGGCTTAAGCAAAACTCCTATTATCGCGTTAACCGCTAGTGTTATCGATGATGATATTCAAAAGTGCTTTGATTCCGGAATGGATGGGTACGTAGCGAAGCCCGTAAGAAAAGAAAAACTGTTCCACCAAATAGAAAGTGCGACTTGTTAGGAGAAACCAATGGATTGGATCAAAACAATTAAAACACTCTCGTGCAGAGCGCTGCTACCCGCAGTGATAGGGTTGTTAGGAAGCTTACTTCTTCTCAGCCCCGCTCATGCCGCTAAAGATTATGCCATATTTTCTTTAGACTCCGGATTTGAAGAGATATCAATAAACAAAGCGCGAAAGCTCTATAGAGGGAAAACTAAGCACCTCAATGGCAAACGTGTTGAACTGTCTGATTGGCCTGAGAACAGTGCCGAAAGAGAGGACTTTTATCAGCTTTTGCTTGGAAAAAATGCCGCTCAAATGAATGCACACTGGGCTGGTTTATCTTTTTCAGGAAAAGCGCGTTATCCAAGAGAAATCAAAACGGCGTCAACCGACAGCTTAGTCGACTGGCTTGATGACAAACCAAACCGTATTGGTTACTCCCCACTCTCTTCGGTTCCTCAAAATGCCAACGTTCTCTACGTTATAAGTTCGGAGAAATAATATGAAAAGAATAATTACGTCAGTGTTATGTGCCTCAATGGCCTCTCCGGCTTTTGCGAATATCGAACTTACCGATAATTTATCCTTGAGTGGCTTTGGCTCAACGTCTTGGGCAACATCGGATAACGATAATCCATTAATCATCAACCGCGGTTTTACTGATGATAGCTGTTACGACTGTGATACCACATTTGGTGTTCAACTCGATTACTTCTACAACTCATTCAAAGCTTCCGTGCAAGTTGTCAAGCCACCCCAATATGATTGGAGTGAGCCGCAGCTAGAGTGGGCTTACTTAGGTTATGAATTTAATGACTTTGATGTCAGCATTGGTCGATTACGACTGCCACTGTTCCTTGCCTCTGAGTACTACTATGTAGGCCAAGCCTATATGACCGCGAGGCCACCTACAGAGGTGTATAACAGCGTTCTCGGAATCACAGCTTTCAATGGCATAAAAGTGAGCTGGACTCACGATGTCAGTGACGAAGCTACTCTTTTACTTACTCCGTTTATCGGCATAAAAGATAAAAATGACGTAGATTTCAACTCGACTACAAAACTGGAATTTGAAACCAACCGAATGTTCGGTGCCAATCTTCAATTGAGCGGTGAAAACTATCGTTGGAACTTGTCATTCCTCGACTCCAATTTTGATCAAACCGTTTCTGGCACGATTACAATCCCTGGGACTTCGATAACAGCTCCATTCAGTAGCAAACAAGACAACCAACACATTCAACTTTGGTCATTAGGAGCAGAATACGAACTGGGTCAATTTGTTTTGACAAGTGAAGGACAGATCAGTGACATCTCGTCCTCGATATATGCCAGTCTTGGATACCATTTGGGGTTATTCACTCCTTACGTCGTTTATGGCGCACAGTTTGATGATCATGAACATTTAAACGGCAATAGCTATCTCATCGGTGTTGATTATGACGTGCTACCAAATATCTCATTAAATGGCGAAATACAGTACTTTGAATCAAGAAAGTCTAGAGGAGCATTCATTGACCAACCAACAAATGATACTGATGCCATGCTCTACACCATCATGTTGAGTTTTGTTTTTTAACTCGAATTCAAATCGATGGTCACTCTCAGCAATTAAGACCCAAAAAAGCCAGTCGAATTTTTCGACTGGCTTTTCATAAGCGGCTTATCTATTTACTCATTCAAATATTATGAGCTTGGCGCTACTCGCTTCTCTTTAAGCTGCTCAATAACATAGTCAGGAGCTACTTTACCTAGCTCATCTAAGCAATCATCGGTCTTTTCATTTCCGTAGCGCACATAGATATCGCATACCGCGTATAGCTGCTCTGGAGAACCAGAGATCAAATATGCTTTCTCGAACGATTTAGTCGACTTGTCGATATCCAACTCTTCTTGTAATACCCCATTTAGGTACCAGTAGTAGCTGTTATCTTTCGCTAGCTTCGCAGCCACTTCAATCTCTTTGGCTGCCGCAGTTTTGTCTTCAAGGCGAACCAGAGTCAACGATTTCGAATAATGCAGAGCGGCGTTGTTTGGCACGCTCTCCAAACCACGATCTAATACTTCGACTGCTTGCTTATCTTTGTTCTGAGCTCGAAAATTATCTGCGTAGCTCAACCAAACTTGCGCTTCTTTTGGATGCGTATTGATCAGCTCTAGATAAACCGTTTCCGCCTTATCCCAGTCATTGTGCCAACGAAGCACATCAGCAAACAGTAATTGGTACTTTTCAGATTCTTGCGTTTCCAAGAAGCTAATAAGCTCTATGACTGGTGGTTCAATTTGTGCTTTCTGCTCGTCATCCAATGCATTGAAGTCACGGACTAGGTTTGACGTTGCCGTATGGCGAACCATGGTATCGCTGTCTTTTAGCAAGGGTGAAACTAACGCCCAGCGATGTTCAAGTTGGTAAGGTTCAGAACCGATAACCGCCGCTTCACGAACTTCAGGGTTTTGATCTTTTAAGCCTCTTGCCACCGCCACCAGCGCATTTTGGCTTGGATATGAAGCAAGCTCTTGCAGTGCACCAGTACGATTTTCAACAGATTGATTCTGATCTTGTGCCATGTAAGACAACTGTTGAATGCGGGTTTGAGTGTCCGTCATTTCAAGCACTTGATTGATATTTTGTGCTGGCGCGTCAACCGTTTGTTGAACG
Source organism: Vibrio sp. 10N.261.55.A10 (assembly GCF_041470825.1). Classification (NCBI taxonomy): domain Bacteria; kingdom Pseudomonadati; phylum Pseudomonadota; class Gammaproteobacteria; order Vibrionales; family Vibrionaceae; genus Vibrio; species Vibrio sp. 10N.261.55.A10. The sequence continues at coordinate 17,824 of NZ_JBFRNC010000015.1, forward strand.
CTATTCGCAGCCATCGCAGACGTTGAAATTAATGCGGACGTTGAAATCAATAAAGCAACAGCCGTCGCTAAACTCTTCTTCATCATAGTATTACCTTAAACTGGAGAACTTAGCCTGTCCTTAGACTCGTATCTGATTAAATTTATCTTGGACCTGTTGATCCAAAGAACGAGTTAAAACTTGGTCTCGAACGTAGCTTGTTGCGCCTGTTTTGCTCGATGCGCCATCAATACTGAGTCGCTGAATTTACCATGAGCAACCGGATGCCCCATCGCGCGAGCGATGTACGCCATCGACTTATCGACATGAGAAAAGAACTTATGCCAACCTGCACATAAGTAGTTCAAGCCCGGTTCGCCTGCACGAGTTTTGATAAAGCGGTTCTTAGGGCACTCACCATGACAAGCGAACTTGTAATCACACTGCTGACATTGACTGGTCAGTGTGCGGGATTTAGCAAAACCAAACTTTTGCTGTGGTGCGCTGTACGCCAAATCATCAAGTTTCTCGTGATGAATATTGCCAATTTTGTACTCAGGGTAAACATAGTGGTCGCATGAGAAAACATCGCCATTTGGCTCCATTGCCAAACCCTTTCCGCATATCTCGTTCAAGGTACACAATGGGTTCGGACGCCCAATCCACGTTTCTAAACTTGCTTCAAAATACTGAACAAACACCTTACCGATGTCGTTCTTAGCCCACTCATCAAATACAGAAATAAGGAAATTACCCCAAGCCAAATCCGACACACACCACGATTCCATGATCGAATCTTTATGGCCGGGGATCAGGCGTTTGTCGCCTTGTTTGAGCTGTTCGCTCACTTGGGATGTTTGTGGTGCAACCGTTCGGAACGTTTTCTGTTCAACGATAGGAATAAACTGCATTTGCGGTGACTTCACAACATCACGTAGGAAGCGATAGACCTCAAGTGCATTTTGACTGGTGAGGTTATTCACACAGGTAAGCGTTGCGAACTTCACTTGGTGTTTGTGCAGCAGCTCCACAGCCGCCATCACTTGTTTGAATGTGCCACGGCCAGCTCTGTTAACACGATAGGCATTGTGCAGCATTTCGGGACCATCAATACTCAAACCGATCAGGAAGTTGTTCTTCACAAGAAACTCCGCCCAATCATCATTCAGCAAGGTACCATTGGTTTGTAAATCGTTTGAAATCAATACACCTTCAGGTTGGTACTTTTTCTGTAGCTCAACCACGCGTTCAAAATACGCCAAACCTAGCATTGTCGGTTCACCGCCCTGCCATGAGAAGATAATTTCTGGCGTGTTTTGACCTTCGATGTATTGTCGGATGTAGGTTTCTAACGTCTCATCATCCATTCTTGGAGAACTGCCTTTCTTGTACTCCAACAAATCTTGCTTACTTAGGTAGTAACAATATTTACAGTCAATGTTGCATGCTGCGCCAATCGGCTTAGCCATGACATGCAAGCGCTTAGACGCTTTACCGTTATATTGTGGACCTTGAGTAATATGCATGATTTACCTACCTATTTTAGTATTCTGGACCCATCATAATTCCTATTCGAACAGGTGACATGTTATACCCTTTATAACCAATAGGAATGACCTTAAACGTTAGAATTAGACCCTATTTCGAACATCTGAGGCACGTGATGAAATTTCTTAATTACAAACAGTTAGCAACAATTAGCAGCGTCACCATGACTATACTTCTGAGTGGCTGTGCAAGCGTGCCTACACACCCCATCGCCCAACAAATTGACCAAGAGATGGTGTTGGTTGAAGGCGGCACATTCACCATGGGGTCGAACGGTCCAGAAGCGACCAAAGCAGAGCGTCCTGCACGTAATGTAACTGTAGATAGTTTCTATATTGCGAAGTTTGAGGTGACTCAAGAATTGTTCGAATCGGTGATGGGTTCATCTCTCAGTTATTTCCAAAACCCACAAGTTCCGGTCAATAACCTTAGTTGGCAGCAAGCAAACTATTTTGTTGAGCAGTTGAATGAATTAACGGATGAAGAATACCGTCTGCCTACTGAAGCTGAATGGGAATTTGCAGCCAAAGGTGGCAATAAAAGTAAAGGCTATACTTACAGTGGTTCCAATAACTTAGATGATGTTGCGTGGTACTCAGCAAATTCTAAAAATAGCGCACATCCAGTCGGGCTAAAGAAACCAAATGAACTAGGCTTATATGACATGACAGGAAACGTGGGCGAGTTTGTTATCGATGCCTTCGATGACACCTTCTACCGATTCGGTCCAACAGACAACCCTAACAACGCAAAACACAGCGACGTCGGTTTATCACACAAATCGGTTCGCGGTGGCAGCTTTGCTTATGACGAAAATGAATCTGAAAGTTACCGTCGTGACTTCGCAAGCCAATCGATCACTATGTCAGATATGGGGCTGCGTTTAGTTAAGGATGTGAACTAGCTAACGAAGCGAACTAACTAAAGATGCCGAAGGTTATGGTTCACTAATCGTCACCAACAATACTAAAAATACGATTCGCACTGCACACACGTTACAAATCTGGCCAAACGTTGGAAACCTGACCAAACATTAGAACTCAGCGGCAACAGTGAATAAGGAAACTCTATGCAATACACCAAGCTTTCAGGACTAACCCTCGCGTTACTCTGCGCTCTCCCAGCTTCAGCTGAGGAAAAGCCAAATCTAGTCCTTCAAATCACGGTAGATGGCCTGCGCGCAGATCTAATCGAACGATATAAGCACAACTTCGGTGAAGGCGGTTTCCGGTACTTAATGGATGATGGTACCTACTACACCAACGCAAACTACCAACATGGCAACACGGAAACGATCGTGGGCCATGTGTCGCTTGCAACAGGTGCTCCACCGAGCGTACACGGCATGGTAGGTAACGTTTGGTATGACCGTAGCGAAGAACGTTTGGTGTATAACGTAGAAGACGGTAACTACCAAATGCTGACCTCTGGTGCAGGTGTCGATAAAGCAACAGAGATCGACCCAACGCAGAAGACAGCACAAGGCGATGGCCGCTCTCCAGAGCCAATACTCTCCACCACGTTTGGTGACGAACTGACGATTTCCAATAGTGGCAAATCAAAAGTATTCGGTGTATCAGTGAAAGACCGCGGCGCAATCTCATTGGCAGGACACAGTGGTAAAGCCTTCTGGTTCTCCAAAGCACAATCGGAGTTTGTCACCAGTAACTATTACTATGACGAGTATCCAGATTGGGTATCACGCTGGAACGAGAAAGCGATTGCTGCTCAGTATTCCAAACAGAAATGGGAGCTGTCATTACCGCGTGATAAGTACACGTTGCAAGAACACGATACCGAACACAAAGTGAAACTCGGTGACTTCCAACGCACCTTCCCTCATCCTTATGGCCCGGCAAGTTACAAGTACTACAGCACAACGCTAACCGTCAGCCCTGCTGGTGACGAAATCACGGAAAACTTCGCTAGCACCTTGTTGATGCAAGAGAAGCTTGGCCAAGGCGACGTGACCGATTATCTGTCAGTGAGTTTCTCATCAAATGACTACGTGGTGCACCTTTACGGCCCTGAAAGCCTAGAAACAGAAGACAACCTTATCCGACTTGATAAGACTCTCGCTAAGCTTTTCAAAACCGTGGATAACCAAGTCGGGCTAGAAAACACATTGATTGTGCTGTCTGCCGACCACGGTGTACCTGAATCTTCACCTGCGGCAAATGCGCTTGGTTTCAATCAAGCTCAATACTTCAATAAAGACACACTACTCTCGAGTGGTGTTGAGAAACGATTGAAGGATGAATTTGGTTTAACCAAAGACGCGATTCGCTTGTACGCACAACCTTACATCTATCTGAATCATGATCTGATCGCTGAGAAGAAGCTTGATCTGGCTAAGGTCCAAGAAGCTATTGCGGATGAAATTGCAAAAGTGAAAGGTGTTGCGTTTGCTGTATCAAGTAGTGACATTGCGGCTAACCGAGTACCGGATACGCATGTGATGCAGCTAATTAAAAACAACTACCACCCTGCTCGTTCTGGCGACGTGTACGTAGTATTTGCACCGCGCAGCTACATTAACGACATGGAAGGCCTCCAAATTGCCTCTACACATGGTTCTCCGTGGAAATACGACACTCATGTGCCTGTGATCTTTGCAGGCTACGACGTTGAAGCTAAGAATGTATCGCGACCAGTGACGCCATATGACATTGCGCCAACGCTTTCGAACAAACTGGGTATCACCCAACCAAGCGGGTCAATCGGAGAAGTGCTGCAAGAGATCACTGAGTAGACTCAATCTCTAAGGTTTCGTGAGCTAGATTTCGAATCCAGCACCCACTCAATAAAAGAGCCGTTTATCTGTTTCTGACTCACTAGGTCGAAACAAATAAGGTTCATCGCGGATTAGC